>DATKZW010000755.1:0-6841 GCA_035527775.1 Sumerlaeia bacterium
AACGAAAAGCCGACTCCCGAAACCTGTGAGTAGAAGAGACACCCGTAACGGTTGCCCGAGACCCGTTGCACGAGCAGCCCCATCTGCTCGTCGCGATCGAGAAGCCCCCGCCGCGCCCGGTAGGTCAGGGCCTTCTCGCTCATCGTGCTCGCGTAGATGGACCGCACGGCCGACATGAAATCCTCGAGCCGCGTCTCGCGAGGGCCCTGGTTCGCGCAGAAGACGCTCTCGTACTTGCCGGCAAACGCGTTGCCGAAGTTGTCTTCCAGGAGACTGCTCGAACGGACGATGATGGGAGACTGGCCGAAGTAATCGAGCATGTCGGCGAACTGACGTCTGATGTGATCGGGAAACGTTCCCCGGAGCATTCGCTGCCGCGCCCTCTCCGCGCCCTCGAGAAACGTTCCGGGGTCGCACTGTCTCTGTCGAATCGACCAGCAACCGTTGTGGACGACATAGGTGTAGAATACGTCGGACCCGATGAAGAAGGAATCGTGCGGCTCAAGCAGGTCGGCCCAATGAGGCGCCGTCCCGCGGAGAATCGCCCGGGCCAGAAGCATGCCGACGGACTTTCCGCCGATGAGGCCGGTGCCGATCATGCGTCGGCGAAGGTCGAGGATGTCGCCGAGCGTGAAGTGCTTCTCCGCCAAGCGCAGCACCCGCTCCTCGCGCGAGACGACCATGCGAAGCAGCCGGCCGAGGCAGGCCGAGACCTCCTCGTCGGAGCGCGCGCCGCCGCGCCAAGCCTCCCACAGCCGCTCCGCCTCCAGAAACGTGCGGCTCCACGTGCCGATGCGGCGCTGACCGGAGTCCAAGGCGGCCATGGGGACGGACTGGAGAACTTCGGAATTCGTGATGCTGTCGGTTACCGGAACGAAATCCTCCCCTTCGCGCACGTGGAGCATGTACATGGTGGGAGAGTGACGGTGTTGGACCTTCAGGGGATGGACGTAGATCCTGCCCTTGTGGCGGTGGACGTCGAGCAGGACTTGCGCCGTCTCGGCAATGGGAGTGGCGGCGTGGAAAGAATGCAGGTTCCTGCGGAGAGCGAAGTAGGCAACGGTCTCGAGATCGAATAGGTAGGGACACGTGAGCATGAAAAAGTTGCCCAGCATCTGGTCGCTGTGCCAGTCGCTGGCCAGATTGGAGAGGCAATCGAACACGTAGAAGGCGCCCCGACCCGCCTCCTCGATCGTCTTGTGGATGTCCGTGATGAATTTCTCGAACCCCTGCTCGGGCTTCAGCTCACGGATCTCCGCGCCCGACTCCGCGGATAGAAGCGCCGGGTGCTCCGCAAAGCGGAAATAGATCAGCCTGCGCGGCGAGGCCAAGACGCTTCGGCAATACGGCTCGACGAACGGCGCGTAGTCGTCGACGGAATCCACCAACCAGACCACGTTGTCTCCCGGCAGGAGCCCGCGAAGGGCGCGGTCCAGACCGGTAAGACCGGTTGTAAGGTCGTTGGCGGCCATGAGGGCGCGCCTCCTCTTCCCGCTCCGCGGAACGCGCGGCATCCGGTGAGACGCCGATGGCTCCCCGACAGGCCAAGGTTACAACCGCGTCACGCGCGCGCGCCAGAGGAAAATGGGTGGCACGGGCGTCTTGCCCGTGATCAAGCCGCGGCTGCGTCACGCGGGCGCCGACCGATTGTGCCATTGGCGCGCGGACTTGCGAAACTCATCGAGGGCCGACGAAGTCGACGATCGCCTGAGCAACGCGTTCCGCGGAGCCGGCGGGACCGAAGGTCTCGCGAATCCTCCCGAGCTGATAGCGCATGGCGTCGTAGGCGCGGGCGTCGCGAAGGAAGTGCAGGGTTTGGTCCGCCAGATTCTGCGCCGTGGCCTGCTCCTGAAGGAGTTCGGGCACGACAAGGTCGCCCGCCACGATGTTGGGCAGACCGAGGAAAGGGATATTGAGCACGCGCCGCGCCAGCCATCCCGTGATGTAGTTCACCTTGTAAATGATGACGAACGGCACGCCCAGCAACGCCGCCTCGAGGGTGGAGGTGCCGGATTTGACCCACGAGAAATCGAGCGCGGCCCGCACGTTCAGGCGGTTGCTGTCGACCACGGTCACGGGCGCCTCGCTGGCCTCGAGGTACGTGTCGATCAGGTCCAGAGGCGTGGTGGCCGACCGCGCCAGGAGGAACTGAACGTCGTCGCACACGGCGAGGAGCCGCTCGGCGGCCTCAAGCATGACGGGCAGGAGAGCGCGCACCTCGCGCTTGCGGCTTCCGGGCAGAAGGCCAATCAGCTTCTTTTGCGGGTCGAGACCGAACTTCTTGAGCACTTCCTCGCGCGTCATCGTCAGGCGCATGAGATCCAGCAGAGGATGGCCGAGATACGTGGCGTCGATCCCCTCCTGGCGCAGGAGCTTCTCTTCAAAGGGCAGAATGGGGATCATCTTGTCGCAGTACTTCTTGAATTTCTGAATTCGGCCGCGATGCCAAGCCCAAACTTGGGGGATGACGTAGTAGATGACGCGAATGCCGAGCTTCTTGGCCAGCGGCGCGACGAGGCCGAGGTTGAAGCCGGGATAATCGACGAGGATCACGGCGTCCGGGCGCTCCTCGATGAAGCGCTTCTTCACCATGCGATAAACGTGGATGATCTTGGGCGCCTTGGAGAGAACCTCGACCAAACCGACGATGGCCAGATCGCCGACCATGTTGCGAACCAAGCGCATGCCCGCCGCTTCCATTTGCGGCCCGCCGAGTCCGCTCAGTTCCCACTCCGGCTTCAGGCGGCGGATGTGGCGGACCACCCCCGCGGCCCGCTGGTCGCCGCTGTTTTCGCCCGCGATGAGAAAAAGTCGAAGGGGAGGAGCCATGAAGAGGGACCAAAGAGCCGCCGGCTGCAAATGGGCCGTCAGGATTGAGGATCGACTCGCAACGGCCCCGAGTATGGGAATGGCGGGGATTCTCGTCGTCCTCAGGCGAATTTCTCCCCAATCCTCGCCTCTGCGATTTTCTTCGCGATTTCGATGGCCAGGCGCAGAGCGTCGCGGGCGTGCTCGCCAGTGACCTGCGGCGTCCGTCCCTCTCGAACCGTGTTGATGAAGTCGTTGAGTTCCAGGGTGAGCATGTCTTCCCTCTTCAGCCGCAGGCGTTTGCGCAGAATGTCCGCCGTCGCGTCCCCTTTCCTTGGGTTTGGCCGCGGCACGCGTTGGTAGAGTTCCATGGACTGTCTGGCGTAGTCGATCGAAACGTACATGTCTCTCTGGAAGACGCGGATCTTGCGCTGGGGTTTTGGGGAGACCCGGCTGACCGTCAGATTCGCCGTGCACCCGCTCTCGAACTTCAGCCGCACGTTGGCGATGTCTTCTTTGTCCGTGAGGATGTTCACGCCAACGGCGTCCATCGAGACAATGGGAGACTGGACAATCTGCAACAGAATGTCGATGTCGTGAATCATCAGGTCGAGAATCACCCCAACGTCTGAAACCCGGGGGGTGAAAGGACCCAGGCGGTGGCATTCGACAAAGACGGGCCTATCGAGGATCTCGCGCAGGCGGCGGACGGCGGCGTTGTAACGCTCGATGTGGCCCACTTGAAGAACGCAGTTGTTCTCGTCCGCCAGATTCATCATCTCCTCGGCCTCTTCGACCGTCGTCGCGATCGGCTTCTCGACCAAGCAGTGGACGCCGCGGCGCAGAAACTCGCACGCCACCGCATGATGAAGGGAAGTGGGAACGGCGATGCTGACGGCTTCGACGAGGTCGTAGATCTTGCGGTAGCGCCTGAACGGCTTGGCGCCGTACGCCTTGGCGATTCTCTCGGCCCGCTCGCGACTGCGGTCGACGATCGCGACGAGCTCGCACAGGGGACTCTGCGCCAGAATGCGAGCGTGATGCTGGCCCAGGTGTCCCACGCCGACGACGCCGACTTTGAGCGGTCCCATGAGTCCGCGATCCTCCCTCGCACTGTGGCGCAACCTACAAGTCGCCGATGCTCACGTCCGCGATCTTCCAGCCGCCCTCTCCCGGTTCGAGTTCGATGGCCACCAGCCTCCCGCCGATCATGGCCGTCAGACCCGTGCGCGGGGGATCGGTCTCCATGTTCTGGAACACGACGTGGTCGGCGCCTGCGGGGGCGGTGCGGAGGCTGGCGGCGGCGGCGAGGGCGGACGGGACGGCGGCGGGCTGGCAGAGGGACTGAATGGCCCTCACGTCGCCCGCGAGCGTCGCGTCCAGATAGGCTTGAGCGACGGCCTTGGGGCTGCCTGCTTCCGGCTGCGTAAAGAAGAGCTGGTAGACCAGCATTCCCCCGAGAATCAAGGTGACAATGAGGGCGATCCATTTCATGACTGCCTCCTTTCCCCGCGCAAGCCCGGAGGGGAGCACGGGGCGCGAGAGAAGGACGCGACCGTCAAGGGAGACGGTCTTTCATCTCCCCGGCGGAATTTCGCCGGCGCCCCCGTTCGCTAGAAGTTGTCCGAATCTTTTTTCGTGTAGTTCGTAATGTCGTCCTCGGTCCCCTCTTCTCGATCGGGGCCGGCGGACACGAGGTCGTAGTACCGGCCGTGCTCGCCCGGACATCGATAGATGAAGTCGTTTTTCCAGGCGTCGCGCGGCATGGCGTCGGCGTCCAGGCAGGGCTCCCAATCCTCTTCCGCGACCTCGGAAGGCCGGTTGATCAAGGCGTCGAGTCCCTGCTCGGTAGTCGGGAACTCGCCGTGCGTCATCTCGTACATCTGGAGAGCGGTCTTCAGGCCATCCATCTGCTGCTTCGTCGTGGCGATCTCGGCTTTTCGCTTCTTGCCCACGAGATTGGGCATGACGAGGGTCATCATAATGCCGATAATGAGGACAACAAACATGATCTCCAGGAAGGTGAATCCCGTCGGCGGGGCGCCGAGGCGCGTCAGACGGACCGGCGTTCGACAACGGAAGCGATGGGTGGCGCGCATGCGGCAACACTCCCTGTGGGCGGGGCTACTTTCCACTTTTCTGAAGTCTCTTGACCAAGTAACTGACTATGTTCTGCAGGTTGGCGTCCAGCAGGAGTTCCTTCTCGATCTTCCGGTAGGCGTGCAGGATGGACGTGTGGTTGCGCCCTTTGAAGTGAAGGGCGATCTCTGGATAGGAGAGATCGGTGAGGAGGCGGCAGAGGTACATGGAGATATGGCGCGGGAGGGTCACTTTCCTGTGACGCTCTCGGCCGGTGAGCTCGGCCATGGACATGTTGAAATAGTCGCAGATGGTCGCCTGGATTTGCTCCGCCGTAATCCGCTGGGGTTCGTCCCCGGCCACGAAATGCCCCAGGATCTGCTGAACGCTTTCCCGGCTGATCGGCTGCCCGGTGAGACGCCAATGGTGGCGCAAACTCGTCAGAACGCCCTCGAGTTTGCGGATATTCGTCTTGATTCGTTCGGCGATGTAGATGGCCACGTCGTTGGGCAGGGCGAAGCCGCTCATCTCCGCTTTCTGGTGGAGAATGGCCACGCGCGTTTCCAGGTCCGGGGCTTGAACGTCCACGATCAGGCCCCATTCGAACCGACTGCGGAGGCGCTCCTCGATGTTGGCCATTTCGCTTGGCGGACGGTCGCTGGAGAGGATGATCTTCTTGCGGTGCCCGTGCAGCTCGTTGAAGGTGTGGAAGAACTCGTTCTGGGTGCCCTCTTTGCCGAAGAGGAACTGCACGTCGTCGAGGAGCAGCAGGTCCACCTCTCGGTAGGTGGCGCGGAACTGGGCCATCTTGTCTTGCTGGATGGCCTGAATAAACCCGTTCATGAATTGCTCGGAGATCACGTAACGCACGCGACTGTGGGGCGCGCGGCGCAGGAACTCCGTGCCGATGGCCCGCAGGAGATGCGTCTTGCCCAGTCCCACGCCGCCCCAGATCAGCAGCGGATTCCACGCCTCGGTGTCGGGGTCCGCCACGGCGCGGCACGCCGCGTGGGCGAAGCGGTTGCAGTCCCCCACGACAAAGGTGTCAAAGGTCAGTTGCGGCGAAAGCACGGAATGGCCGATCTCGGCCAACATGCCGGGATCGGCGGGGGCTTGGGCCGGCGCCGGGCCAGCCGGCTCATCGAGCGACGTGGGAGCGGCGACGTGAAAGTCCACGTCGATATCGCGCCGGGCCAGCCGCTGGGCCGTCAGGGCGATCTGCTCCTTGAAATTGCGATCCAGCCACGAACGGTTGAAATCGGAGGGAACATCCAAGTGCAGGGTGTTGTCTTCCAGCCCCCGAAACCGCGTCGGCCTCAACCACGTGTTGAAGTTTTCCTCATCGACTTGCGTACGGAGTTCCCCGAGGACTTCTTCCCACAGATTGCTTGACAGGGACATGAGCTTTTTCGGTTGTCCATCTGAGGCTGCGGCGTCGAGAGGAACGCTCGCGGGTAACCAAAAGAACGGGGGAGAAGATAGTCCGCCCTGAAAGGAAATGCAAGGCCTTTTTTCAAACGCCGAGAGAACCAGGCGAGCCGCGCAGGTGTTTGACAGTCAAAGGGTTGCGCGTCTTCGAGGACGCCGGACGGCGAAAAGCGGCAACATTTTTCTCCACGAGTCGCATGGGTCAAGGACCGTCGAAATAGCCGCCTAGCCGCCCCGTGAACTCCGCCGAATCGGCAAACAGGCCGATCACGCCGTCCGTGGTCTGCCGTCCCGAATCCAGTTCCGCCGACCAGTAGGCGACCTCCGCGTCGTTCGGGAACCGCCCCAGAAACGCGCGGTAGAAACGCGTGACGTAGACGGCGGTCGTGGGATTCTTGCTCAGGAACTCCGCGGACTGGATCACTTCGCGCGCCATTTGCGCGGCCTGGGCCCGGACGGCGTACTCCTCAGAAAGGAAAAACAGGCGCGCCATCTCGCGCGGGATGAAGCGGACGTCGATGTTGAA
>DATKZW010000756.1:0-5983 GCA_035527775.1 Sumerlaeia bacterium
GGCGGCGCTACAGCTACGAAAACGTTCTCGAGCTGGAGACGAACGCCGCCCAGTTCTCCGTTCTCCTTGGCAAGTACGGCCCCGACGCCCACGCCTCGACCCGCATCGGCCACTGGCGCGTCCTCTGCATCGGTCCCGACAACGCCTGGAACCCCATGGTCCAGTACGATCCATCCAACGGCGCGCGCAGCCCGGGCAACGTCATGCGAACCCAAGCGGATCCCGCCGGCGCGGGCGCCGAGCAACAGCCTGCGCCGTGACGAGCGCAAGGACGCCTGCCGGATCGCCCGGCGCGCAAAACGACAGACTGGTATGAAGGGGCGCCGCAGCTTTCCTCATCGGAGGTTCGCCGCCGATCCTCCGTTCTCCATTGTCCGCTGTCGGTTCCCGGTTGTCCGTTGTCCGTTTCGCATTCCGGATTGGCTTCGCGTTCGCTGCCTCCGCCCCACAGCCAATTCACAGAAGAGACGCGCCCGGAGGAAGAGACCCTCCGGGCGCACTCCGCGGGAACGAGGGAGAAGACCGACAGACAGGGGACGATGTTCCGTTTCAGTAATTCCTCTGAAGCACGACGCGGAACACGGACCCGATGTTGCCGTGCTCGATCACCAGTCCGTCGCGGAGTCTGTGGTTGTAGTAAACGTCCGGGGTTCCTCCCCCCACATACCCACGTTCGGCAACCGCACACCCATAGACTCCCGCGTTGCCGCCCAGCGACAGCGTCCCGGCGGCGTATAGGACCCCGTCCAGGTAGATTTTTGTGAGGTCCTTGGTGGCGTGAATATCGTTGCCATCGCCGTCGACGCCGGTCACTTCGGGGGTTTCGGCAGTGAGGCCGGGAGGACTGCCCGTGCCGGTCTGGGCGAAATTGGCGCAGATGTAGAACACCCCCTTCAACGCGGCGCTGCCTGGATCGCTTATGTTGGCGAGATTTGAGCCGTCCACCGCGGGCGGATTGCCGTCGATCGTGTCGATGAAAGCAAAATCGTAGGGCATGGCGTCGCGATTCACGTCCGTGAACTCGGTCGAGAACCCGACCAAGTGAGCGGCGTCTTCCACGCCATCGATGTAGACGTTGCCGGCGCCGTCGGTCGAATAGTACCGTCCGTGCAGCTTGGCCAGGTCTTTGAAGTTCTGGTACTCGGAGGCCCAATCGGGCCAGACGAGCGTCCCCGCCGGGAGATAGTGCTGGATCGGGTCGTCGGCATCGTCAGCCAAGTCAAAGCCGGCGAAATCGCCATTGGCCACGACTGGGCTGCCGATCCGGCCCGGATACATCCGGGCGGGATTCGCAACGTCATAGAGCTTCTTCCCCAACCCTATAAGGACGCCCCAATCGGCCGGGAAGACGATCCGCGCTTCGCTGCGGTATCGCGCCCACTGGTCGAAGCTGGCCTTGGAGTTGTCCAGATAACTCAAGTCGTTCTTGCCAGGCAGATCGAACGAGAGTTTGCTCCACGCCTCGCCCCAGTGGATCTTGGCGTTGCCCGCCATGCCCGCCGTGCCCATGCTGATGAGGGCCGCCGGCAGCTGGATGTTCGTCGTGATGATCGGGTTGGGGTTGAGATAGGCGAGAACGCGGCGTTTCGATCCCGAGGAGGTGGCGCCGACGGCGGTTGCCTTGAACGAGCAAGACACGGGGTCGCTCCCATCCGGGGGTTCCAGTGTGACCGATTCGACTGTCGCCACGTCGTAGCCGTAATCCGACTGGAAAGCCCCAAGTTTGTCCGCCGGCACTTGGTACTCGGAGCCAATGGCGCTCAGCAAGTTGGGGAAATTATTGGTGACTGGATCGCGGTAGAACATGCCGGTCGTTCCACCGCCGTCGAGGGTGTGGCCCGGGGTGTTGTTGCCCCACTCGATGATCTGGGCGATGCCGCCTTCGGCGGCGAAGTAGGCGCGCGTGACGTCGCGCCGTCGCTGATTGGTGCGCTGATGGTCCATCAGAGTGCCGATCAGCCAGAGAGAAGACAAAGCCGCCAGCATGCAGAGGAAGAAAGTGGTGGTGAGAATGGAGCCTCGTCTGCCGTTTCTTTTGAGCCATCCGGCGGTGTTCCGCATTTCCTCATCCTCCTTCCGTGGACCGACTTGCCGCGCGTCCTGCCATCGGCGGCTGGGTCTCTTACGGACAGTTTCTCAGATAGACGACGGTTTCGCCTTCTTTCAGGTCGATGCGGCTGTAGGCCAACTCACTCGAGGTCTGTACGTAGAGAGTCACGATGGAGTCGGTCCCACGGTAGACCGTGTAGCTCGGGGCGTCCAGCCACGTGCTGCCGAGGGTGAAGGTGATATCGATCGGCCCTTTGACGACGGCGCGAGCGCCGGAGCCGCCGCCGACATCGTCGTCGTAGTAAAGGGTCTTCTGGTCCGGGTTGAACTGGAACTCGCTGATCACGCCCGCTCCGAGGTTCGGATCGTGAAACCGGATCCGGTGATTGCCGTCGGAGACGGTGCACGTGCCGATCTGAGCGTCCGCCAGGCGAAAGCGAATCTGGTTCAGGGCCTGCATGCGCGAGCTGCGGGCGCGGGTCGGGCCGTAGAGGTTCTTGATCGTGCGGACACTGATGAGTTGCATGGCCAACACGGCGGAAATGACCAAAGAAGATATGACGGAGGCGACCAGTAACTCAATCAGCGTGAAGGCCCGCCGGCTTCGGCGCCAGACTGGTTGGGTTCTTCGGAGTCCTTTCACTTCTCTCTCCCTTCGCCGCAAGGAGTGGAAACCACGGCAAGCGATTGCCTCACGGCGCGTCATAAACGATTGCCGTCTCGCGCAGGATCTTCCCCGCCATCCGTCCGCGCGGATGCCACGTGATCGTGGCCTCGATCTCGACAAGCTGGGCGGGGTTGGGCGCCGAGGTGAAGCTCGCGCCCGTGGCGGGATCTCGAACGATCACTTCCAAAACCCCGATGGTGTCGTCGGTCAGGTTGTCCGGCGTGCCGTTGTCCCAGACGGTCTGATTGCGGGCCGAAGCCGTCCAGGTGAAGAGTTTGTGCCGCTCGACCTCCACGTGTTGGCAGACGATCTCGTGGGCGCGGGTGCGTTCCTGCTCGTTGGCGTTATGGAGCCGCGCGAAGCCGAGCAAGGCAAGCGTGCTCAGGAAGACAACGGCGGCAACCCCCACGGCGAACAAACACTCGATCAGGGAAAAGCCGCATCGTCTCTGCCATCGAGCGGCTTTCGGGTCAAATGCTCGCGCTGCTCGGGTCCGAGCTCTCGCGATCATGGCGGCTCCTCCTCATCCTTGTCATCATTCACGGAGTCAGCGGGACTTTCTCCCCGTGAAGGACCGGGTCTCGGCATCCTCGGCGCCGCCATCCCCCCTGGGTTGGACCGGCTGCGCTCCGCGCCGGGATGCACCCCGTCGGACACGACGGGCCAGTTCCGGGGAGTGGAAGCATATACCATACCAAGCGCCAAGAGACATGGAAATGCCCCGTTTCCCCTCGATTTCGCCCCTTTTGGGCGCCTTGAAGCTCCCGAAAGGGGGCTCCCGGCCCGCTGGGGGAGTCGGCAGGCGCCCAAATGCAGTGCACCAGACCGAGGCGCTCTGTGAAATCCCTTGCACCGGAATGGTCGGCTTCTGGGTGGCCCGCGTGAGCCCGGAATCACCTTGCGCGCCCGGATCCGGCAACCGGCGGCTTCAGCGCCGCCCCGTCAGTATAACTCCTCCAGCCGAGCCGTGACCCTCGCCAAATGCGGAACGTGGAACGGGGATTGCGGGATACCCCAAGATCGCGCTCCATGGCGGCTCACGGCGTTCCGAAATACGTCCCCAAGCGGTCGGTGAATTCGGCCGAGTCGGCAAAGAGGTCGATTAGGGCGTCGGTGGTCCTGCGGCCGGAATCGAGTTCTCCGGACCAGTAGGCGATCTCCGTGTCGTTGGGGAAGCGCCCAAGGAAGGCGCGGTAGAAGCGCGTGACGTAATCGGCCGTCGTCGGCTGTCTGCCGGTAAACTCAGCCGAGACGATGACTTCGCGCGCCATCTGTTTGGCTTGAGCGCAAACGGCCGCCACGCCGCCCTGCGCGTTCGCGGCGTCGAAAAGCCCGGCGGCGTACACGAGTCCGCTCTGATCGACGAGACGGTCCAGGAGACCGATGTACATCGTCGTCACGAAATTGCGGGCGGGATCGCCGGCTTGGCCCGGATACATCGCGGCGATGCGGTTCGCGAACTCCTCAGACTCGGAGAAGATCGTCATGACTTCCGAGCGGTTCCAGACGCCGCTCGTCCAGTTGCTCAGTTCGGTCGCGTTCGGATCGCGATCGAGGAAAACTTGGTAGCAGTCGGTGATGAACTCCGCGTCCAAGCGATTGCGATTGGCGTACTCGTCGGACAGGAAGAAGAGGCGCGCCATCTCGCGGGGGATGAAACGCACGTCGATATTGAAGCTCACGGCGTAGTCGAAATAGCCCTGTTGCCAAGCCTCGACGGCGCCCGGCTCGGGATCGCGCCCGAGGATGCGCTGGTAAAACGACGTAATCAGTGTCTGGATGGGCTCGGGCGTCGCAGTGAGCGTCGGGCCCGCTGTGCCCGTCGGCGTGGCGGTCGGCGTCGGCCCAACGGATTCCTGACGCTCGATCGGACCGATATCGACGGCGCTTCCGCTGACGCGGGGGTTGCCGAGATAGTCGAAGGAAGGAAGCGTGACGCCGGAGCTTGTGCCCGCGTTGATCCATTCGCTGCCCGCGACCAAGGAGAAATCGCCTCCCGACGGGCTGACGAACTGGTTTGTGGAGACGGCGTTGCCCGAGCAATTGAGCAGGGCGTTCAGTTGCGCGGCGTCCGCGGGTTCAACCAGGCCGCTGTAAAGAGGTTGGTCGTTCAGAATGTCGAAGTAGCGGTTGTTTCGAGCGCGAAGATCCGCGGTGTTGACGTAGAAGGATTGCACCTCCCCAAAGGCGCAGTTCACAATTTCCAGGCGGTTCGCGACCGGCGCGTCGTAGGCAAACGTCCCGGCGTAACCGACCGTATGGCCTAGGAGAACGCTGTTGACCATTCGGAAAGGCCCTTCCTCAACGATGATGGCCCCATCGTCGATGTCGGTCACGTCGTAGAGGATCGAGTTGATCATTTCGCCGTTGCGCCAGAACTTGACGGCGTTGCGTCCGGCGCCCATGACGCGGCAGTTCACCACGGCCACGTCGTAGGACTTCGTGTCGACGCCGTCGTCGTTGATATTCTCGATGCGGCAATGGTCGATGAGGATCTTGTAGGAGTTGACGATGGCGAAGGCGTCGGCGGCGCTTTCGCCCGGGGTCGCCGAGGGGTTGAGGACGTCAAAATGGGTCAGGCGCAGTCCCTTGACGTTGGCGTCGTTCTCGTCGCCCACGTTGACCGCCAGATCGACGCCCGTCACCGTGACGTTGGACAGGATGAGCCCCTCGATCTGGTAGTGGGCGCCGGCGGGGTTGTCGAAGATTTGCTTGCCCTCGCCGTAGACGTCGTCGGAAAGGTAGGCGGTTTCGAGGAGCTCCCTCAGAAACCCCTCTTCGCCGTTGCGCCGCGTGAAGGCGCTCGCGCTGATGTTCTTGATGGTCACGTGGCGCAGCGCAGCGTTGTTCAGCGGCGAACCCAGGGTGAAAATGACGGACCACCCCTCAAACGTCAGGTCGTCGAAGGTCAGGTTGTCGTAGGGACCGCTGCACTCGAAAGCGCGCTCGTTGCCGGACGAGGTCGGGTTGCCGGGGTAGTAGTAGGGCCGGATCGTCGCTTTCTCCCCAGGATAGGACGCAATATAGAGGTTGCCGCGCTCGATGGTCTGGTACTCTTCGACGGACTTGTAGAGGTGAACGCCGCCGCGCAAGTAGATGGTCAGGGCCGTGGCGCTGTTGCTGTTGGCGTACTCGATGGCGCGGTCCAAGGTGGCGAAAGGTTCGGCCAGCGTGCCGGCGCCCGCGTCGTTTCCTCCCGACGCGGCCACGTAGACCGCGGCTGCCGGCGGTTGGAACGCATCCGTCGGGATATCTCCGTCACTGAGG
>DATKZW010000757.1:0-3700 GCA_035527775.1 Sumerlaeia bacterium
GACCAGGGCGAAGGACGCGGCAAGGAGAAGGGTCTGGATCATGACGGGATAAAGGCGGCGTGGATCGCGAAGGACGCGATAAAGCGCTTGCGCACAGAGTCCGGCAGTGAGGGCGGCCGTTAGACCAAAGGTCCGCCACTCCCTCAGCAGGCACGTCGCCAACAAGAGCCACGACATGGCGCCGAGGGTGAAGGCGCCGCAAGAAAGGCAAATGGCGGCGGGCGAGCGCCGTGCGGCGTCCGGTTCCCCCCGCGAGGGGTCCGCGTACGTCCCGTCCTCAATCTGGATGCGGCGCCGGCGGCGGAGGGCATAGACGATAAAGGCGGCCATCGGGACGATGCCTCCGGCGGAATACCCATAGATGATCCATCGGGCGGCGCCGGGCGAAAGAGCGCCTTCGTGGGCGACGCGGTCTGCCAGCATCCCGAGGCCAACAAGGAACGCGACGGCCCAGACGACGCAAGCCCACGTTGTCCAGAACGCGAAGCGCCGTTCACGGGACGAGAATGCCGTCGCGACGTTGGCCATTGCGCCGTGGACCAAGGCCAGGAGATAGAGGAGGGGCCACAGGAGGACGCTCACAAGTCCGCCGGGAAGCGCGCCCTTCAGCACGCCGGGGATCTTCACCAAGGAGGTTCCCGCGGCGCCGGCTGCCGCCGTTTCGTGCGGCGACGATGAAAGGGCGGTCGCCACGGCCGCAACGAGGGCCTTGCCGGGACGGGTCGCGCGCAACGCATCCTCGACGAAGGCGGCCGCCTCTTCCTTGAGCAGTTTGCGCCCGCGCGAGAGACGTTGCTTCACGGCTTGCTTGCTCGCCCCCAGCATCTCGGCAACGATCTGGGTCGATTTGCCCTCGCGGTAGTAAAGAATCATGGGTTCGCGATACGTGTCCGGGATCCGCTCGAGCGCGCGCCAGAGAATGGTTTCGCGTTCTTTGCCAATTGCGTGGTCCCGAGGATTCGGCGCCGCGGCCTCGGGCTCGGCGACCGCGTCGAGCGGCGCGGCTCCCGCGGCGACGTCGCGGGCGCGACGCCGCATCGTGTTCCTCGCCAGGTTCCGGGCGATCCCGCAGAGCCAGGCTCGCAAGCGGCTTCGATTGCGGAGGGCGGGCAGCTGCTTCCACGCGGCAAGGAACGTTTCCTGAGATAAGTCCTCGCTCAGGGCCAGATTCCCGGTGGCGCTGTAAGTGATAGCGCAAATCAGGGACTGATAGCGTTCGACGATCACTCCGAAGGCCTCGGAGTCGCCGGCCAGGCTGGCTTCCAGGAGGTCCAGGTCGCTCGTTGCCGCATGCGCCATGAGGTTCGTCCCTATGCCTTGAGCGCCAGTTATGGCAGCGGACCGCGCGGACTGCTACCATAATCCATGTGGCCGAAAAGCGCTGAAAGGTGACACGACGCGCCGCGATTCCTGGGATGGTGCGTGAAAAAGGGCAGTCGGACAATGCGGCGCCGGCGTCCACGGTCCCGAACTCTGGGTCGTCTATGCGTCGAGACCCGCTGCGTCGTGGAGACTCCGCTGACGGGTTGCGAGAAGGCGATCGGCCCGACGGCCCGCGCGTTGGGCGGCTGGGCACGAAGGTCCTCTCCCCGGCGAGGCTTCCGCTCGACGCTTCCCGGGCGGCGGCTCCCGCCGCCTCCCGCGCGCCGACCTTTGCCGCCTTCCCCCGCCCGGCGGCCCTTCCCGTCAGTCGTCGTTCCCGCTTTCCGGCGTGCTCAGCAGTTTTTCGCACTCCAGCGGATGATCGCGCAGCATCTCTTCGCGCGACATGCGGCCGTGCCACCAGAGGAGGGTCCCCGGAAAGCGGGGGGGACAGAAGTGGACGTTGTAGAAATGCCAAATGAACAGGGCGAGGGCGGCGAGGATTGCCTCGTCCCGGTGGATGAGGCTCGCCATCTCGTAAGGAAACCACGGCATGTACTTGGCCGCCCACCCGTCGAACCACAGAACGAGGCCCGATCCGATCATGATGACGCATCCCCAGTAGACGGCCCAGTAGTCGAACTTCTCGTAGTAGGTGTAGCGGCCGAAGCGGGGCCGCTCCTTGCGCAGGCCGAGGAAGTAGAGCGAGTTCAAGGTCACGTCGGCGAAGTCCTTCGGCGTGGGAAGGAGCGCGATGAAGTCGCGCCGCCCCTCGCGCGTGCAGATAGCCCAGACCATGTGTTGCGCGGAGACCGCTATGAGGACCACGGCCGCAACGCGGTGGATCAGGCGCATTGCCGCAATGAAGTCCGCCGACCCGGGGGAAGCCTGGCTCCACCACGCCCAGCCCCACTCTCGCATGCACCACAGCGGCGCGCCCGTGACGATCAGGACGATCGTGCTGACGAAGAGAATGACGTGCTGCACGCGGAACTGTAGACTGAACCTCTGGAAATGCTCGGGACCCGCCTGTCTCTTATCTTCTGAAAGCGTCGTCATTTTTCCCTTTCCTCACTGATTCTTGAGCCGGAATGCTTCGCTGGCCGGAGCAGAAGAGGGTTGTCATCTCGCCCGCGCTCGCATGGCGCGTCGGAAAAGGTCGCCCATGATATGGAGAATCAAGAGCGTCATCGTCACGATGATGAGCCACTTGAAGAACTGGCCCGTCCGGACGTAGATCGATTCCTTCGCGCCCTGCAGCTCGTACATCGGCTTCGCGGACGCCACGACCGATGTGCGGAGCGGTCCGTTGGGCTTCACTTCGGCGAAGAAGAACGGCGCGTCCTTGGCGTGGCAATCGGTGCAGCCGCCCGCCCCCAGACTCTGCGCGGCCGGACGCACGTCGTGGCCGAAAGGCCAGAGGACCGGCTGCGCCGCGACGTGATCCTCGGTTTCGATCTCGCCGTTCGCGCCCAGACGCCGGAGCTTGCCCGAACTGACGTACACGGGCGACGCAACGGATCCGGTTGTCTCGCCTTCCGCAGCCTTGGTCGCAGTCAACGCCTCCAGGACGCGCTTCATCTGCTCCTCCGTCAGGCAGACCGGGGTGTCAAACGTCACGGCCAACGCTTCATCGATATAGGCGGGCACGAGAGGCGCCGCCGTATCGCCTTCTAGAGCGCCCCAGGTCACGGGCGAGCCGTCGGCCGACGTCGGAGGCGCGGCTTCATCGACGACCAGGCCGCCTTCCCCTTCGACGTCCAGGCGATAGCGCCGCCCGGCCGCGAAGAGCGCCGGACGGGCGGTCCCTTTGTCACACAGCGATTCGAGCATGGCGGCCACTCGCTGCTCGGTTTCCTGTACCTGCGCCTCGATCATGGCCTGGAGGGTCTCGCGCAGACCATCCTCGGAGATCTGCGTGATCTCGTCCTGGTCGAGGTCTCCCCAGAACGCGGCCGGTTCATTCTTCGCGGGAGCGTGGTCGATGACGACCAGTTTCGGTTGCGGGACTTGGCCGGGCTCAACCTCCGGGATCTCTTGGGAGTAACGTTTGCCATTGGCGACGTAGACGGCCGTCCCCACGGCCAGGTTGTCGTAGGCGATGGCGTCGAGGACCTTCATGATCTGGGCTTCGGTCAGGGGCTTGTCCGGTTTCAGAAAACCTTGCGCGGTCTGAGTGAGAACCGCCTCGCGGACCAAAGGCTCCAAAATGCCGTCTTCCGAGACCCAACTCCACGCGGGCGGCCCCTCCGGGCACGTCTTCCCGGTGGCCTCGATCCGTCCCTCCGCGTACCAACGGTACGTTTTTCCCCGCAGTAGGTAGACGGACTCGCTCCCC
>DATKZW010000758.1:0-8582 GCA_035527775.1 Sumerlaeia bacterium
TCAGCCGCCACGCCTCCGCCGTCGCGGCGCCCCAGGGGAGAATCTCCGTCCGCTCCTCGCCGGGGGGAACGCGCCCCGTCTCTTCCCATTTGAGGAACTGCCGCGCTTCCTCGAGAAACGTCTCCAGCAGGTCGCTCGTGATGCCGGTCTGTCCGCTCGCGTCGGGCGCGGCGCCGACCGAGCTGGCCACGGCCGAGGCCAGGGCCGACGTCTCGGGATCGTCCACGGCCGAAGGCGGGATGACGCCGTCGCCGTTGCTGGCGGCGCTGGACATGATGTTCTGGCGGTCGCGCACCTGGGCGAGCGTGATGGTCGGCGAGCCGGCCAGATCCAGGTTTGCCAGGATCTGCTCCGCCGCCGCGCGCAGCTGCCGTCCCTCGTCGTGGCTGGCGTCGACGTCGTCCAGCCGGAGGGCGTCGGTTTGTTCGGCAAGGCGTTCGCGGTTGGCCAGGCGGCGAAACAGCCACTCAATGCCCGTCTTCATCTCGTCGGTTCGGATGCGTCCGTTTCGGTCGGCGTCGAGGAAGGCGAGAAAGGCGGGATCGCAGCTGAAGCTGGTGACGGGAGCGCTCGTCGACGCCCAGCGCGCTTCATCCAGGTGGTGCGCGCTCTCGAGATCCTCGGGAGTTTCGACCCGGAGTTGGTAGTTCCCACCGTAATTGCGGAAAACCATGGGCGACATGGCAGTGGACCTTTCCAGGGGAGACGCGCGCGGGACGCTTCCCCGGGTTGTTGCGACGGCGGACCGAAGACAAACGGGCGATCCTCAGAGGCCGCGGGTGTTTCGTCGCTTTATTTCATGCCTCAGATGTCGCGCGGATGTCGAAGGAAAAATGGGGTCCCGAGGATTCGGCCCGTTGCCCGCCCTCCCGGCGCGCCGCTTCCGAAAAGGACTTTCCCTTCCTGCCGGGAATGGTGTTAGATGGCAGCGGCGTTCGGTCCGACAAGGGCGGGCGGCGGGGCGGGCGCCCGACGGGGGGAGGCATCGGTCGCGAAACCCCCGGCGCGCCGGTCGAGGAGCGGCCACGCAAGAGGGGGGGGAAAGAGATCGTATGGAGAATGCGAAACTGACGGTGGAGCGGGCCCGGGCGGCCGACGGGCCCTGGATCGCCAGGGCGCAGGTGTTGATGGCACGCGAGTCGGAGGGTCTGGAGCTCGATCCCGAGGTGGTGGGGCAAGGGGTGCGCCGGGTCTTCGACGAGCCGGAACGGGGCTTCTATCTGGTGGCGCGGCGTTCGGGTTCGGACGAGCCCTTGGGGTGTGCGCTGATCCAGCCCGAATGGAGCGACTGGCGCAACGCCGAGGTCTGGTGGATCCATAGCCTGTACGTGGTTGAGCCCGACCGCCGACAGGGAGTCTTCCGGCGGATGTTCGAGCATGTCCGGGCGGAGGCGCGGATGGCTGGGGTCCGGGGACTTCGCCTGATCGTGGAGCGGAAAAACGCGCGGGCCCGTGCGGTTTACGCTCGTCTGGGCATGACCAGCGAGCATTACGAGACGTTCGAAATCCTGTTCTAAAAGCTTGCCTTTTTCCCCGCTGCGGGTCAGCATGAAAACAGCCGTCTGGAAGCGGGTTGCGTCGGGGGCAGGAGGAGTCCTGAGAGAATCATGGTGCGTCGTGGGAATTTCCGCCGTCAGGCGGCGCCGATCGCGCGAGACGGCTGGCGCTTCATCCTGCCGCCGCTGGGTTTGTCCCTGGTCTGCGGGGCGCTGGGCTGGGTTCCGGCAGCGGCCGTTCTCCTTCTCCTGGCCGCCGTGGTCGCCCTGTTTTTCCGTGACCCCGAGCGCCGCCCCCCCCGGCAGCCGGGCCTGCTGCTGTCGCCCGCCGACGGCAAAGTGATCTCGATAGACGAAGTCGACGTGGAGACCGGCGACGGGCGACGGGAACGGCTTCGGCGGGTCGGAATCTTTCTCTCGATCTTCAACGCCCACATCCAGCGTTCGCCGACCTACGGCACAGTCGTGTCCGTCGAGCACAATCCCGGCAGATTCATCAACGCCCTGAAGGACAAGGCCTCCGAGGAAAACGAACACAACATGATCTGGATGCGCACCCGCATCGGCGCGGTGGGCGTCAAACAGATCGCGGGCGTCATCGCGCGGCGCGTCGTCTGCTACAGCCGACCCAACGATCACCTCTTGGCGGGGCAGCGTCTGGGGCTGATCCGTTTCGGGTCGCGCGCCGAGGCTTACTTCCCGCTGGAAGCCCGCGTGCGGATCGAGGTGGGTCGGAAGGTCAAGGCGGGGCTCTCGATCCTGGCCGAGGCGACGACGAACGTCTCGCGCGGCGCGAGGTAAGGACGGATCAAGGGGTCCGTCTAGGCGCGGGCCAAGGGTCCGTCTGGGGGCGTCAAGGGTCTGTCGGCCGCGGCTGAGCGGTCTCGCCAAGGAGTCGCGGACGACTCGCGCCCCGAGAAGGAGGTGCATGACAATGGAAGCGAAGCGCCACAAACGTCGGGTGCGCAAGGTTTACGTGCTGCCGAATCTTTTCACCGCCCTCAACGTCGCCTTGGGTACGCTTGCCGTGATCAACATCCTCAACGGCAACCTCGCGGGCGCGTGCTGGCTCATTGTAGTCGCCGCCATCCTCGACGGGTTGGACGGGGTGATCGCCCGCTTGACCCACACCCAGAGCGAGTTTGGCCGGCAGTTCGATTCGCTGGCGGATTTCGTTTCTTTCGGGATCGCGCCGGCCACCGTCGCCTATTACGCCATGCGCCACGATCTGGCGGGCTTCCACCCCCGGCTCATGACGGCCATCTGCGGGGTCTTTGCCATTTGCGGCGCCCTGCGGCTGGCGCGCTTCAACGTACAGGCCACCAGCTCGGAGAAACGCGGCTTCATCGGCCTTCCCATCCCCTGCGCCGGCGGCTGCGTGGCCATGCTCGCCTTGCTCATACGCCGTCACATCCTGACCGCCGACGCCAGAGCCCTGCTGCCGCTGGAAGACGGGGGAATCCTCCTGGAAACCGTCGCCTCCGCCGCCTATCCCTTCGTTGTCCTGGCCCTGGCGCTACTCATGGTCAGCGAAGTGCCGTATCCGTGCGTGAACCAGGTGTTTCGCCTCCGCATGTCGTTTGACTCCCTGGTCTCGGCCATTCTCCTCGCCTTCCTCATCTGGGCTCTCCAGTCCGACGATCGGGTCGTGCTCCTTTGCCTGCTCGGCTACGGCTACGTCTTTTACGGCCTGATCGTGGCCGGCCTCCGCCGACTGGGGCGCCAGCCCATCCCCGGGGAGGCCGCTCCCCGGGAAACCTGACAGGCGCGACCGTAGTACGCCAGGTTGATGGCCAACGGCGTGATGACGTTCGCAGCTCCTCCCGGCGAGAAGAGCCACCGCCCGGCGCGGCGCAGAGAGGAGCAGGACAGACGCGGGGGGCTCGACTTTTTCCCGTGCACGCAGGCTGCGCCTCATGGAGAATGAGGACGGCATCGGTCTCCGACGGAGCGGAGCGAGAGAAGAAAGGCGAACCCCATGAACCTCTACGACGAACCCTATCGTCCCCAATTCCATTTCACCGCGCAGAAGAATTGGCTCAACGACCCGAACGGTCTCGTTTACTACAAAGGGGAGTACCATCTGTTCTTCCAGCACAACCCCGAGAGCGCGAAGTGGGGCAACATGACGTGGGGACATGCGGTGAGCCCCGACATGCTCCATTGGAAGCAGCTGCCCCACGCCATCGAGCCCGACGAACTGGGCACGATCTTCTCCGGCTCCGCGGCGGTCGACTGGAACAACACGGCCGGCTTCCAGACCGGCGACGAAAAAGTCATCGTCAACTGCTACACTTCGGCGGGAAGCCACGCTCCCGAACCCAAGCCCTTCACCCAGAGCATCGCTTACAGCAATGATCGCGGACGAACGTACGCGAAGTGCGAGGGGAATCCCGTGCTCGGGCATATCGTGGGGAGCAACCGGGACCCGCGGATCCTCTGGCACAAGGCTTCGGGCCAGTGGATCATGGCCCTCTATCTCGACAAGAACGACTACGGGCTTTTTGGCTCTCCGAACCTCAAGGAATGGACCCATCTGAGCAGTCTCGAGCTGCCCCGGGCAAGCGAGTGTCCCGACTTCTTCGAGCTCCCCCTGGACGGAGATCCAGAGAACGCGCGCTGGGTCTTCTGGGGGGGCAACGGCCGCTACCTGATCGGGACCTTCGATGGAAGAGAATTCGAGACGGAAAGCGAAACCCAGCGCTCGGAATGGGGCAAGAACTGCTACGCCGCGCAGACATGGAGCGACGTCCCCGAGTCGGACGGTCGGACGCTGCAGATCGGCTGGATGGCCGGCGGCTCGTATCCCGACATGCCGTTCAATCAGCAGATGTCCTTCCCGTGCCGGTTGAGCCTGAGGAGTCATCCCGAAGGAATCCGTCTCTGCCGCGAGCCCGTGAGAGAAATCGAGAGCATCCACGGCGAACGCCACGCGCTTCCGTGCGGCGCTCTCGAACCGGGCACGAACCCGCTTTCCGATGTTTCGGGCGAGCTGTTCGACATTCGCGCGAAGATCGCTCCCGGCGGCGCGGCGGAAGTCGGCTTCGTGATCCGAGGCGTGGAAGTCCGGTACGACGCTGGATGCGAGTTCCTGTTCTGCCAAGGCAAGGCCGCGCCCCTGGACCTGGTTGGTGACGCCATTGACCTCCAGATCCTGGTCGATCGCACGTCGATCGAGATCTTCGGCAATCAAGGCGAGGCCGTTCTGTCTTTCTGCTTCCTCCCCGAGGCGGACAACACGCGCCTCGATCTTTTCGCCCGGGGCGGCGCCGCGGAGGTCCGATCGCTCGACGTTTGGGAGTTGAAGTCCGTCTGGCGATAGCATGAAGCACTAGCATGGGGGCTCCGGACGTAGCCGCGGTGTTCAGGGACGAGGAGTCCGTGAATAGGGCGCTGAGATCGCTGATTGAAGTGGCAAAGGCCGAGGTGGGTTCGTCACGATAGGATGACTTCTCGGATGATGCGAGCGAACCCGTCGCTGTGTGGTCGGTACCGCTGGGAATCGTGTCCGTGGACGTCGACGCATTCCTGAAAGACCTCCGTTCTTCTCCCGATTACGCCGATCAGATCGTCTATGTCCGGGACGCGCCGGCGCGGAAGGCGGTCTTCGCGCGCCCCGAACCGTCTCTGGCGGGCCCGGTTGCCCAAATGCTGCGCGCCCGCGGAATCGAGCGCCTATACTGCCACCAGGCCGAGGCCATCGAGCACGCTCGCGCGGGACGCAATCCCCTCGTCGTGACGGGAACCGCCTCGGGCAAGTCGCTCTGCTATCTCATACCCATCATCGAGCGTCTCCTCGACGATCCCGACGCTAAGGTTCTTCTTCTCTTCCCGACGAAGGCCCTTTGCCAGGACCAATTCCGCGGCTTCAGCGGCGCGCTGAAGGCCGCGGGGCTCGAGAACGTGCTGGCGGGCGTCTACGACGGGGACACGCCGTCGACGCTGCGCCGCAAACTGCGCGAGCGCGGGCGCGTCATTTTCTCCAATCCCGACATGCTTCACGCGGGGCTCATGCCGCAGCATTCGCGGTGGGCGGAATTCCTGGCGGACCTTCGCCTGCTCGTCGTCGACGAGTTGCACGTCTATAGCGGCATCTTCGGATCGAACGCCGCCAACCTCTTCCGCCGGTTCTTCCGCCTGTGCGCGCACTACGGTTCCGACCCGCGGATCGTCGCGGCCTCAGCGACGATCGGCAACCCCAAAGCGGTCGCCGAAGGCGTGCTTGGCAGAGAAGTGGCTGTGATCGACCGCGACGGGAGCCCCAGAGGGAAGCGGACGTTTGTCTTCTGGAACCCTCCCGTCGTTCGTCGGGGCAATTGGCGCTCGCGGCGCTCGGCGAACGTCGAGGCGCACGAGTTGATGGCGGCTTTGATTCAACGCCAGGTCCCGACGATCGCGTTCTCGAAGGCGAAAATGACGGCGGAGATGATCCACCGCTACGTCTGCGAGACGCTCGAAAAGGAAGCGCCCCACCTCGTCCGCAAGGTAACGCCGTACCGCAGCGGGTATCGTCCCGCCGAGCGGCGCGAGATCGAGCGACGGCTTTTCGCGGGGGAGCTGCTCGGCGTCAGCGCGACGCCCGCCCTCGAGCTCGGCATCGACGTCGGCGGCCTCGACGCGAGCATTCTGGTCGGCTATCCGGGCACGCTCGCCTCGTTTCTCCAGCAGGCGGGTCGCGCGGGACGCCAGGATCGCGACTCCCTCGTCATTCTCATCGGCCTGGACACGGCGGTGAACCAGTACGTCATGTCCGCGCCCGAGTACCTGTTCGGACGTCCCGTCGAGCAAGGCGTCATCGATCCGGACAATCCCTTCGTCCTCACGGGTCACCTGCGGTGCGCGGCCCACGAGCTGCCCCTCTCCGATGCGGATCTCGAGCGCTTCGGTCCGCACAGCGCGATGGTCATGCGCGTTCTTGCCGAGAACCGGAAAGTCAAGCGCCTCGGCGATAGATGGTACCACTCCGCTTCCGAAATCCCACAGCACGAA
This sequence comes from Sumerlaeia bacterium, assembly GCA_035527775.1. Classification (GTDB taxonomy): domain Bacteria; phylum Sumerlaeota; class Sumerlaeia; order UBA8349; family UBA8349; genus DATKZW01. The sequence goes on from DATKZW010000758.1 coordinate 6,486, forward strand.
GTCTCCCTCCGCGACACCGTCGACGCCAACGTGCTGATCGAGAACGTGGACACGGGCGAGGTCATCGGCGAGGTGAACAAGCTCGATGCGCCGCCCATTCTCCATCCCGGCGCGATCTACATGCACATCGGCGAGACCTACCGCGTGGAAGCGCTCGATCTCGAGGAGAAGAACCTGGCGTCGGTCAAGAAGGTGGAGGTGGACTACTACACCCAGCCGCGGGGCGGAACCGACGTGCACCACGTCGATCATTGCCTGCGCGAGAAGTTGTTCGGCGCGGGCAAGGCGCTCTGGGGGGAGGTCACGGCCTATTTCCAGACGGGCGCCTACGAGAAGATTCACTTCTACTCCCTCGACGCCATATCGGTCCACGGTCTGAATCTGCCGACCTTCGTTCTCGAGACAATGGCGTTCTGGATCGTGCCGCCCGACGATCTGATGGAGGAGGTGCGGCGCGCGGACCTCGACGCGCACGCCGGTCTGCGCGGCATCGGCTACGCGACCCGCATGCTGCTGCCCCTCTTCATGACCTGCGACACGCTCGACTTCTCGCACTCGATCGGAAGCGTGAACTCGCCGTGGAACGCCATCTTCGTGTACGAGCGCTACCCCCATGGCCTCGGTTTCACAGCGAAGGCGTACGAGCGTCTCGGCGAGATCGCGCCCGCCGTGCTGGAGGTGGTCCGAAACTGCGCGTGCGATGACGGTTGCCCCCGGTGCGTGGGCAAACCGCTGCGTCAATTCACGACGTGGAACGTCGAACGCGGCGAGGCGTCGATCCCGAGCAAAGCGGCGTCCCGCATGATCCTCGAGGGTTTGCTGCGAGACGACGCGAGACTCCACTGCCCCGATTCGCAGACCCTGAGCGACTCGGCGGAATCCAAGTCTCTGCGTTTGGAGAAAGCCCTGCGCCGCCGGCTCGAACGGATGCGCGAACCCGAGGTCTTCCATCCTATCGAGCCAAAGGTCGAGACCGCCTACCCTGAGATCGAGAGCCACGGCGCCCTCACACAGGCGGACTCGGCCCGACGCTCGGAGCGGCGAGGGCGCTTCGAAAGAGAATTGAGGAAGCGAATCGCGAAAAAGATCCCCACCCGCGAGATTGCGCCGCTCAAAGGAAGGCCCGCTCCGCCCGAGGGGATGAAGACGCGTTTCGGGACTCTCGCCCCGACTCACTTCCCGGGCGAGCCGGACGCGTCCTCAGAGACGGGAGAGCCGGCCGCGACGGCGGGCCGCTCGAAGACGCCGCTCCCGACCGATTCGGGGCGCTCCTCGGACACCGCGTCGGCGTCGGGTCGCCGGGCGCCTGAGAGCATTCGTCTCGGCGACGCGCTGGCCTCCAAAGCGCGGAGGTTGCGAAAGAAGCCGCGCGCCTCATCGAGTCGCGAGGAATGACTGCAACGGGCCCGACAGGGCCTGCTTGACCACGCTCCGGTCTATTCCCGCTCCCGACCGGTGCGGAAGCCGGGCTCTCGGCGCCTTTCCCCCGGCCCCGCGCGGCGGGACATTCAGCGCTTTCCCGCCTGGGAACACCATCTGGCCCGCATTCCCCATATGATCTCTCCTACCTGGCCCACGGATTGCTCTGAAATGCCCGTAGAATGGGACTGAGATACAGTCCCTGTTGATGAAAGTGAGAGAATCCGATGGGTGAGAGCAGAACACAGGGCCTACGGGTCGGATTTGACAGGAGTGTGGAGTTGCAGTTTCACGGCGCGAAGACCAGCAGTGACGCGGGCCTGATGCTGCACCGGGAGTTGGACGACGTACCGGGTTTGACCGAGCAAGGTGAGAGAGTCCTGAACAACACGCGAACAGGAAAGAACACACTGGCCTGCCCCGTTTGTCTGGTCCAGCGGGAATGTTGGAATCGACCGCCTACGCCTATTGCCGGGACTAGGCTAAGCGCCTTACGCGTGGAAAGAGGGGCCAGAAAACACAGTCGCGGGAGAAGTGCGCCCAGGAGACGAAGAATGCAGCAAACAGACGCAAGAATCCATACAAAAGCGCCTGCGTCACGATGGGAATCGTGCCAGAATGGTCGCCTGGGACCCGATTTCTGTTGAATCGGCGCCCGGAAGCGAGTACAATCCCCTC
>DATKZW010000759.1:0-3901 GCA_035527775.1 Sumerlaeia bacterium
GCGCCGAGGAGGACCATGAAGCCGATCAAGGCGCGGACGTAGAATCGGAGTCGCTCCGGTGAGGCGCGTTTCTCAGCCATTTTGCCTGCCCTCCTCAGGGGTTTTCGCGTCTTCGCGTCCTTCTGGCGAGGAATCCCGTCATGTTCGTTGCCTCAAGACGGTGAAAAGGCCTCTTTTCGCAAGGCGCGATGCGTCGGGGCGTTTGCGGAGAGTTGGACTGAGCCAAGGCCAAACGAGATCCCGCCGGCCCGCACTGCGGATCTGTCTCGCCCCCGCCCGCCTGTCTCGCGGCGTGCGCCCCCATATATTAGAGTGTCACGATTCGGTTTTGGTTGGGAGCTTTTCTTGCTTTTCTCGCGTCAAGAATGCCGTTGCCTTCCGCGGGCGAAGATGCCAGGATTCCGCTTCGGCGGGACCGCATTGGCGCTAACTGAAGGAGGAAACGCCTCATGTCTTCTCGAGAGGGAGTCGGACTGACCCGACGCGAGGTTCTCAAGCAAGGCGTCGCCGCGGCGGCGGGCGTCGCCGGGTCGGAACTCGTCGCCCCCGACGCCGCATCTCCGGCCGACTCCGCGTCCGCCGCCGACTCCGCGCCCGCCGCCGACCCCGCGTCGGCCGCCAACCGGGAACCCGCTCGCAAACCGAACGTCATTCTCATCCACACCGACGATCAGAACTTCGAGCAGATCGCCTGTTACGGCCACCGGGTGTTCACGCCCCACCAGGACCGTCTCGCGGGGGAGGGCGTTCGCTTCACCCGCGCTTACACCGCCACCTCCGTCTGCAACCCCAGCCGCTACGCCTGCGTGACGGGCCAGTTTCCCAGCCGATGCTCGGAACCGAGTTTTCTCCGCGCGTTTCCCGAGGGAACGCAAACCGTCGTCAGCTTCAACACGCGCCTTCAACCCGGCGCGCCCAACATCGCGAGCGTCCTGAAGAAGGCGGGATACGCGACCGGCATGGTCGGCAAATGGGACATGGAGCCCGGGGGACTTTGGGGAAACGCGGAGGAGAGGGGTCTCATCCCCTTGCCCAAAGCGGACTCTTGGACGGCGTCCGAATCCGAGGTCGACCCCCGCGACCCGAAGGTCACCCAGATCCTGCGCAACAACCACGATCGCTACAGCGCGGAGATCAAGGCCTGCGGCTTCGACTGCGCCGAGCGCCTCTGCAATAACCCCGAGTCCTGGGGCAACCACCCCCTAAACGTCCACAATCTCGAATGGGTCGTGGAAGGCGCCCTCGACTTCATCGGCCAGAACAAGGACAAGCCTTTTTTCCTCTACGTCGCGCCCACCCTGCATCACATCCCGCATCCCCAAGAGTCGCTTCTCCAGGCCGACCCGCGCATCACGTTAGGCGGGTATCTCGACAGGGCGCCCGACGTGATGCCTCCGCGCGACGGGATCATGCGGCGGGTCCAAGACGCCGGCTGCGCCCCCGAGACCGCCTATTGCGCCTGGCTCGACGACGGCGTCGGCGCCATCCTGCGCAAACTCAAGGACCTGAAGCTGGACGAAGACACCCTCGTCATCTTCTTCAGCGACAACCAGACGCGCGCAAAAGGCACGCTCTACGAAGGCGGAGTCCGAGTGCCCTGCATGATTCGCTGGCCGCGGCGCATCCGCGGAGGGCGGGTCTGCGACGGCCTGGCCCAGAACGTTGATCTCGCGCCCACGATCTTCGAAGCCTGCGGCGTCCCGAAGCCGCCCGACATGCGCATCGACGGCAAGAGCCTCCTCCCCATGCTGCTCGGGAAGCAGGAGAAGGCGCACGAGGACCTCTACTTCGAGATCGGCTGGACCCGAGCCGTCTGCACGGAACGATGGAAGTACTTGGCGCTCCGCTACCCCGAGTCGGCCAAGCATCTGGAAAAGGAACGCGGCAAACGCCTTTACCACCAGCCCACTCTCGAGCCGCTCCAACACAACGCCCTCCTGGAACACCCGAATTTCTGGGACCCCGACCAACTCTACGACCTCCGCATCGACTCGACGGAAACCGTCAACTTCGCCTATGACCCCAAACACGCCGCAACGCTCGCCGAAATGCAAGCCCGCCTCAAACGCCGGCTCGAAACCTTCGGCAACCATCCCTTCGGAGAGTTCATGGGATAACGCACTGGTGTTGCGCGTTCCCGACGCGGGGCCGCGGAGACCGGCGAGGCGCGCCGGCGTGACGCCGCCGCCACTGCGAGCGGGACGCCCGCGCTGCATTTGCTCGCTCCCACTCCCAAATTCCGCATTCTGAGTCCTGGATTCTGGCTTCTGATCCCCAATCTGCGCGATCTGCGCGACCCGCGCAATCCGCGGATCCGCTCCCTCGTCATTTCTGACAGGATCGACAGAGTTTGCAGGATCATTGAGGAGAAATGCGTTCGAAGACGCTCATCCCGCCCATCCGGTCCATCTTGTCCAATAATCCTCTGGGCATCTCCGCGTCCCATTCATGGGGCGCGGAGTTGTTTCTGGGGGCCGCGCGGGAATGGACGGATTCCCCGGGGGCGGTAGAATGGCGGGCGTCGGCGAGGCGTGGGCTCCTTCGCAACGGCCGATCTCCGCACTTCGCTTCGCAAGCAGTTCTGCTCGAAAAGCGCGACCTCCGCTCGAAGGACGCGACCTCTGCTTCAAGGACACCATTTCGGTTCGAAGGGAATCTGGAACCATGACCACTCGACTGCAGCCGATTCTCAATGAAATGACCGGACCGCCGCGCCGCCTCTATCGCGGCGCCTGGCTCGACGCGCCCGACTGGCCCTCGCACATCATCCGCTCCGAAGGCTTCCGCGGCTCGGGACTGGGCGGGCTGTTCGAGTTGTTCGACGAGATGGAGGAGAAGGACGGGCATCTTTTCGCCGTGCTGCAAACGCGCAAGAACGGCGTGCTCAGCTGTCCCCGCAAGGTGGTCGCGGCGTCCGACGCGCCGCGGGACCAGGAGGTCGCGCGCTTCGTCGAACGGACCTTGAAGAACATCCGCGGCTTCGACCAGTCGCTCGCCCACGTTCTCGACGCCCTCGGCAAGGGAGTCAGCGTGCAGGAGATCATCTGGGAGGCGCGCGAGGGGCGCATCGGCGTGCGCGAGTTGAAGAGCCGCGCGCCGGGCCGCTTCATCTTCGCCAAGGACGGCGCGCTGCGCCTGAATCCCTGGGACGCCGTCGGCATCGCGACGGGCAATTCCCTGGCCGGCCCGCGCGACGAAGGCCCCGAGCAGACCCCCTTGCAGGCGCCCGCCGCGGAAGGCAGGGTCCTCCCCGACCGCAAGTTCCTGCGGATGACGTTCGGCGGACTCCACGACAGTCCCTACGGCCGCGGCCTTTGTCTTCACGCCTATTGGTACTACTGGTTCAAGAACCAGATTGTACTAGAAAAGAGACCTTCTCCAGCCGCCCCGTTTGGAGGTGGATTGTCGCCACGCCTTTGGGGCTAAGTTCTATTTTTTCAACAAGCTGGCTGAGGAGTGCTTTGATCCGGATGCGACTGTCCCGCACTAGGCTGGGCACTGAGGCGGCTGCCGCCTCCAGTTCCGTGAGGAACCCCGGTCCGTCGGTGGCTCCCGATACGGTAATCGGGTCTTCAGGCGCACCTTTACCCCCGTCAAGAGCATCCTTGGTCTTGAGTGTTACCGCTGTAGTTGGCTCCCGCCCTCCCGAAAGAACAAGGCGTCTGAGGCTCTCGATATCATCCGCCAGCTCAACCGTTGTCGTCTCTGCCCTGCTCGCCGTTTCCTCTATCTCCGCTTGGAGTCCTTCGACTTCTCGTCCAATCTCTTCTATCCGGGACCTCTTCTCGGTAATGCTATCCAGAATGGGCGCTGCTTGCTCATCCGAGAGATCAGCGTACCGGTTGACAAGTTTCTTCAGTCGTCGCTCTTCGGTCTGCTTCTCTTTGATGAGACCCTCTTC
>DATKZW010000760.1:0-7193 GCA_035527775.1 Sumerlaeia bacterium
GAAGACTTTGTAGCGGGGATAGAGGCGGTGAATGAGATAGCCGCCGAAGTTGTAGCCGTTGAAGAGGCGCGGCTTCAGGTTGTACTCAAGAATCAGGTCCGCGGCCCGTCTGGGGAAAATGTCCGTGTTGTAGCCAAGGCCGAACTTCAGGAGACGCGCTGACAGAACGATCGGGAGGGTCCAGACGGCCGCGGCGAGGAGAAGCATGCTCCAACCCACGATCCGCCGCCATCCGCCCGGGCCGCCGGCGGGATCCCCCGATGGGGCGACGTGGGAGGCCGAGGCAAGCGGGGCGGGGGCCGCCGAGGGCGCGACATATTGCGCCACGCGGACGGGGTCCATCTTGCGGACGGGGCTCGGCTTGCGGAGCGACTGGATCCATTCCGCCGCGACGGGCGTGAGAACGAAGAAGAAGAGAACCGTGTGGCGCCTGGAACTGAGCGCCATCCAGGTGAAAACGACCAGAGACGCCAGGTCTCCGATCCTTGCCCGCTTCCCGAGAGTCAGCGCCCGCAAGCCGAGCAGGAAGGCAAACGCATAAAACGGAGCGCTGTCGAGGCCGAGGACCGACGGGTTCCATTCCTGGATCAGGTCCATGAAAAGATTGTGTCCGACCACGCGGAACGGGAAGAGGAGAATTCGCCAGCCGATGGGATTGCAGAGAACCGCGCCAAGAGTCAATGCCCCGCATAGAAACAGATCGTGAAGAACGGCGGGCGACACGGCCGGGGACGTGTGGCACAGCCGCCCCCGGCTGTGCTCGCGCGGAACACGGCTGCCGAAGGCCCCCACCCGGAACCGCCGGGCCGCCCAGTCCGCCGACGCCCCGGCGAACGCGATGAGGAGAATGAGGCAGCCGGCGGTGAAACCCGCGTGGGCGTTCACCCACGGGAGCATGACGAGAGGGGGCAGAGCGATCCAGCGGCGCTCACCCCGTCGAACGTGTTCGACGGCGAGGGCAAGAAGGGCGAGGCCGAGGGGCGTGACAATGTAAGGCCGGGGCTCGTTGTAATGCCAGGTCCCCACCGAGGCGACCAGGACAAGCGCCGCGGCCAGACCGGCCCCCGCGCCGCGCAGACGACAGACGCGATAGAGAAGGAAGAAGGACAAGGTCCAGATGGCCGCGCGAGTCAGTCCGAGAGCGGCGAGACCGCCGAGTCGGAAAAGGGAGAAAGCGAAGATCTGGAAGAGCCACTGATGATTGTCCCAACGCGCTCCCGCGGCCGAGAAGGAGAAAGGATCGGCGCGCGGAACGGCCCGATTCTCCACGATCCACTGACCGGTCCGGATGTGCAGGAAAACGTCCTGATCGTTGACGACGGTAATGCGAGCCAGGAAGATCGAGGCGAGAAGCAGACAGAGAGACGCGGTTGCGGCTGAGGAAACTCCTCTTCTCACACCACGCGCCCCGCGCGCCCCGTCCTTCTCGTCACGCGGGTCCGCGCCCCGCCGGCTCTCGCCGGCGCCCCGCTTTCGGGACCATTTCCCCATTGGAAAACGCCTCTCGCGGCGAGGCGCCAGCTACGGCGCCCATTCAGAACGCGCGCCGGCGCGGGTCGAGCCGCTCGTAGACCGCGAGCACTTTCCGGGCCGTTTCGCGCCAGGGGAATCCGGCGGCGCGCGCCAGGCCGCGCTCGTAGGCGGCGGTTCGCCGGCTGTCGGAAAGCACAAGGTCTCGCATCGCTTCCGCCATCGCGACGGGGTCGGTGGGCGGCGCGTAGTGGGCTACGTCTCCCCCCGCCTCGCGCAGGGCGGGGATGTCGGACGCAATGACCGGCGTCCCGCAGGCCATGGCTTCGAGTACGGGCAGGCCAAAGCCCTCGTATAGGGAGGGTACGACCAAGGCCAGCGCCATGTTGTAGAGGGCCGGCATATCTTCGTCGGCAACGTAACCGGTGAACGCAACATTGGGACTCAGGCGCAGGTCGGTCACAAGCCGATAGACGGCGGCCGATTGAAGGCCTTCGGCCCCCGCGCAAACCAGCACGGGCGGATCGCTGAGGATGTCGCGCAGGCGGGCCATGGCCCGCAACAGAGTCTCCAGGTTCTTGCGCGGCTCGAGGGTGGCAACGGTCAGGAGGAAATCCCGAGGCAGATTCAGACGGACGCGAACGGCCTCGAGCTGCTCGCTCTCCTGCATCGGGCGAAAGACCGAGGTGTCCACGCCGGGATGAGCGACCGACATCCGCCCCTCCTCGATCTCGAAGAACTCGAGGACCTCGCTTCGGGTGAACTCGGACAGACAGATCACGGCCTGGCAACGTCGCAGCGCTCGCGGCAGCGTCGCCCGCAAGTAAAGGCCGCCCAGAGAGTCGCCATGCTCGGGGTGCAGCATGAAGTAGCAATCGTGCACGTTCACTATCATCGCCGCTCCGCGCCGGCTCGGCGGGACAATGGCCGCGGGGGCGTGGACGACGTCCGACCGGCCCGCAAACCACTCGATGGGCGGGAAGCGAAACCACTGCCAGCTGCGATGGAGCCACGGGCCGGGCACGCGCCAGCGCCGCACCACGACGTTGGCCCGGCCCGTCCAGGCCGGATGGCGCGGAAGAGGCCGGCGCAGGGAATTGAAGAAAAGCGTATACTCGTTGAGAGAGTCGAGCGCCAGCAGTTCGCGCAGGAGGTTGAACGTGTAATTCCCCACGCCGGTCCGAGGCGGGAGAAGGGAAGAAGCGTCTATCAGAATCCGCATGGCGGTCAACTCTTCGCAGGCGCGACCCGAATCTGTCGGAGAAGATCGCGCCATTGTGCGTTGTCTGGGTTCCGGCGCACGAGCTGCTCGAGGAGAGCGGCCGCTTGGTCCGTCTTGTTCTGGCGAAGATAGGCCATGACCAGCATCCCGGTCTGCTCCTCCCCGGCCAGGTCGTCGCGGACCAGTTCCTCGAGCGCCTCCTGCGCCTCGGCCCATCTTTCCTCCTCGAGAAGGCGCTGGGCCAACGAGGTCTGAACGGACTGGATGCAGAAGGCGCGTGCGCCTTTCCCCTCGGGATTTCTTGGTTTCTGGCGGCGATAGAATCTCGATCCTTCCCTCAGAAGCGCGATGGCGTCGTCGGCCCGGCCCGTCGATGCGTAGAATCGCGCAAACATGCCGAAGTCGTTGGGACGGATTCCGAAGGGCACGGCCCTGTAGAGACCCAAAAGGATCCAGAGCAGAGCCACGGAGAGAGCCCCCGCGAGGAGAGGCGCGAACCTTCGCCCGCGAAGCCACGCCCACCCCTGCCAGAACGCCAGACCCGAGAACCCGCTCAGAGCGAGAACCACCGGCAGACGGTATCGACCGACGACGAAAACGACGACGATCGACGCCCAGAAAGCCACAACAAAAGCATGGAGAGATAGAAGATCCCGCCAGCGTCTCGAGCTCAGGAACATGCCGACGATCCCAAGCGGAACGAGAAGAGAAAACCCCAGAGGGTTGAAGCGGAGAAGGGGGCTAAAACGTCGATACAGGTTGTAAGAGAAGTTGTCAGGAGGATCGTAGGACGCCCAGAACATGTAGGCTTTCTTCGCCATCAGTCGAACCCAGGCGCGGGGATGCTCGAGAATGTCCCGACGCAGCTCGGCGCTCATCGACACTTCTCGCTTCTTCTCCTCCTCTCTCAAGGCGAGAAAGGAGGGCGGATAGGAAAACGTTCCCGTGGCGTCGTGGGCGTTGCCGATGTACATGAGGTTGGGGCCGTTGCCCGTAACCAGGACCCATCGCTTTCCGATCAGGCGGTTGTGCAGCGTGGTTGGGAGGAGGGCCAGCGCAATGCCGAGGGCGAAAACGGCGAACGCCAGGACGCGGCGTCGCCACGGCCAGTGGCGGAAATAAACGGCCGTCCACACGGCCACGCCTCCCGCGCACAAGAGGGAATTGGCTCGTTGCAGCGCCGAGACGCCGAGACAGAGACCCATCGCGAGCCACAGCCCGCGCCGCCACGGGCGATTCTGAGCGAGTCCCATCAGCCACAGGAACGCGGCAAGCGTGAGAAACGCGATCGTGGCCGGCAGCAGCGTGCTCTCGTAGAAAAGGACGCCGGGGCACAACGCGACCCCGAGCGCGGCGGCCAGGGCCACGCGCCGCGAGAACCATTGCGCCGCCCCGAGGAAGACCAGAAGACTCGTCGCCACGCCAAGAAGGAACTGGACGGCGTGCGCGACGGCGTAGCGGTGGCCGAAAACGCCGTAGATGAGCGCGAGAAAGTAGGGATAGACGGGGCCGTAATAGAAGACTCTCTGATGCCTTGACGCCCAATCGCCGTCGAGGATCTTGAGCGCCCATTGATCGTAGGTGTAAGAGTCGATCCCTTTGAAGCAGTAAGCGAACGAGGGATCCGCCGCCCGGATGAAGAAGAAGTGAACGAAGCGCGCCAGGGCGGCCGCCGCGGCAACGGCCGCCAACGGCGCCCACCGCGATCGGAAAAAGGGAAGCGTTTCCTCGTCATCGCGATAGAGAGGCGTCGTCCATTCCGGGCGCGAAGCCGCCTTCGCTTCGCGCCCCGCCGGCCCAGTTCTCCCCTTCCTTCGGGGACCTCTCGCTCTTTGCCCGCGAGCCATTCACGACTCTCCCCGCGGCCGATCGTCTACGCTTGCATCGGAGACCTCGGCATGCTTCCCCCTCAGGCAGGATGCACACGCCCGACAAAGGCGCAACCGGAAATCCGCCGCGCCGCGAAGGGATCAAAGGGAAGGAGAGAAAGCGCTCTTCTGCAAGAACGTCTCGCATTCCTTCTTGCGCGCTTCGTCGGGGCGACGCGCGAGGCACTCCCTGGCCCGCTTGGCCGCCTCCTCCAAGTTCCCCGCGGCCTCATAGACTTTGTAGAGCAGATAGCTCGCGTCGGCCGTTTCCCCGGGCCCAAGCCGCTGGAGGATCAAGGCCTGCTCCTTCGCCTCGCGAATCCGACCTTCCTCGAGATAAGCCTCGGCCAGCTCGGCGCGCGCCTTCGTTCTCATGGGGAACTCCCGGACTCTCTCCGCCAGGAACTCCTCCATTTCCCGCCGCCTGTCGGCTCGCCGGTAAGCCCTTACGAGGAGGCGTTGCGCCAGGGACTCCTCGTCCGGCCTGAGGGTGAGCCAACTGCGGAGCGCCCGGATTTCCTGCCCCGCGTCCCCGGCGGATTGGGCGGTCTGGACGACCATCCTCGTCGCCTCCTCGCGGATCTTCTGTTTCTCCGCGGCTCGCTTGCGAATCTCTCGCCCGCCGGTAAAGATCTCTTCCCACGCGTCGAAGACGCGAACCGCCGTGCGGAGCGCCTCGGCGCGGCGCTCTTCTTGCCGTTCGGGATTCTCGGCCGCCCGTCGCAGCAAGTACCTGACGTAGGCGCTGTTCGTGTCGACGTCGATCGTCGCGCGCGCCGCGATGCCGTACTCCCGCAGCGCTTCCTCGTGCATGTCGAGCGCCGCGTACGTCTGGGCGAGGTTCAGGTGGATCTGGGCGTAGTCGGGAGCGTACTCCTCGAGTTTGCGGTAGGTCTCGAGCGCCTTCTCGTAATCCTCTCGCTCAGCCTTCATTCGCGGCCCGAAATAGTAAAGCGTCGCCAGTTTGTAGTAACTGGTCGTCATGGTCGGGCAAATCTCGACGGCCCGCTCGAAGCAGCGGATCGCCTCGAGACGCACCTTTTCAAACTGCGCCTCCGCCACGCCGAGACGCTCTTCCAGTTGAGCCTTCTCGGCCTGTGAAAGATCGGGATTTGAGAGATCCTTCCTAAGGCGCGCGACGCGACCGGTCAGTGTGTTGAGGTATCCTTCATCCGGCTTCGTCCCCACCAGATTGACCCCATCGTTGTTGCTTACCGAGGCCCGAAAGAACGTCACGCCGTGAACAGCCGTGGAGTTGATGAAGTTCTCGCGCATCCACTTCGGCTGCGCGCTCCTGGGCAGCCAGCCGAGCCAAGCCACGACGCTCGCCGCGCACAGTGTCCACGCCGCGCGCCGCAACGCGATGGGCGGAAGGGCGACGATCGCGGCGTTCCTCGCCGCTTTTTCCCCGAGCGGAACGTTGCACATGCCCGCGACCAGGCCAAGCGCGGCCCAGAGGTTTACGGCGCCGATCGGCCAGCGCGCGTTCGGGCTGTAGAAGTTGTTCATCAGGAACGCCGTGATCCCGCTGAACAAGCAGATGGCGATCATGCGTCCGCGGGGATCGGGATCGCGCCATATCCTCTTGAGGCACTTCCAGGCAAGGAAGCCGAGGAAAGTCATGAAAAACGCGAAACCGACGGCGCCCGTTTCGCTCAAGAGATCGAGAAAGAAGTTGTGAGCGAAAATCGTCCGGTGAGAGATTTCGTAAAGGAAATAGTCCGGCCGCCTGTGGTTGGGGAAAAAAATGCCGAACGTGCCCGGCCCCCCGCCGAGAAGCGGGTTGTCCCGCCAGATCCCCAGCGCCCCGGACCAGATGATGGCGCGCGCCGCGATCGGCACGCCGAGGCTCTTGACGTGAGCGGCCAACCATCCCGGCTTCACGACCAACGCGAGGGGGATGATTGCCGTCGCCAAGCCGCCGGCCACAACGACCAGGAACCGCCGCCGCAACTCCCGCGTCACTCCCGAGAGGAAGAAGTACAAGACGACGATCAAACCCATGATGATGCCGAAGGCGATGAAACTCGTCTGACTCTTCGTCCGACTCAGGCAGATCGCGCCCAGAACGAACGTGATTCCCGACACGGCCCGCCACGAGGTCTTCCGCGACGCGTAACCCGACGCCATCGCGATGGGAATCATCAGCAAGAGAAAGGCGGCATAAAAATCCCGGTTCAGGATGACCGACAGCATCAATCCTTTCTCTTGGGCGCCGTCGAACGTCCGAGCCAGCAGGTAGCCAAAGGGCGCCACTTGGGGCAGCCTCGGACCATAGGCCCAGTCATAGTACTTGAGAACCCACTTGGCGCCGCCCCAGTAGTGGGCGAGGCCGAATATGGCGCTTCCGAGAGTGAGGAGCGTGAAAAAGACCAGGGCGTGGCGGAGACGGCGAGGATCGGCCCCCGAGACGAAGAAGGCGAGAAAAGGCCCCAGCAGCACCCAGTGCATCTTCGCCATGTCCCACGCCTGCCACTGGCAATGCCGTTCGGAAAGGGCGGCCGACAAGGCGATCGTGAGATAGTAACCGCCCAGCGGGATCAACACCGTCCGCCGCGGGAGGGGAACCATGCCGAGGGCAAGGAACCCGAGATACGTCACGATGACGCCCGGGCCGAGCGCGTGGATCATCG
>DATKZW010000761.1:0-3024 GCA_035527775.1 Sumerlaeia bacterium
CCGCCGAGGAGAAGGTTCTGTGTCGCGGCGTTTTCTGCGTGCATCCCTCCTGGTCTCTCACTCGCAACGTGGCCGTCCCGCGGGCTGGCGCGAGGGAAATACGGGAGTACCTCGCGCTTCAGGTCGAGCGCCAGCAAGCCCTTGCTCGCGGCGGCGAGATCCTCTGGGACTATGCGATGCTTCCCGATCGGACCTCGTCGGAGGCTCGCCAGGCCGTCCTGGTCATGTGCATGGGGGAAACTCTGCGTCCCATCGAACAGGCTTTTCGCGACTGCGGGATTCCGACCGTCCTCGCCACGATCTCGCCCCTAAGCGCCTATGCGTGCCTTAGGCGGCACGCCGATTTTCCGGATGGACCGAGGCAGGTGATCGTCCATCTCAGCGACGACGGCGCCAATGTCCTCGAGACCGCCGACGACGTCGTGACCTACTGCAGTTGGATGCCCGCGGACGATGGCGGCGGTGTCGGATCTCCCCTGGACATGACGGCCGTCAAGGTCTCCGAACGGATGGCGGACGGCGGGATCCGCAATCTTGTTGTGTGCGGCACGGCCGAGTCGCGCGCGCTCGCTCGAGAGCATTTCTCCCGGTTCGAGAATGTCCAAGAATTCGCGCTTCCCAGAACGCCCCCCGGCGTTTGCGTCGCGGCGGGGGCGGGAGAACTGGGCGGCGCCGCCGAGGCGTCGGCCGTGATCGGGCTTCTGCTGCCGAAGACCCGGGCTTTCGGCCGGCTCATCAATCTGATCCGTCCAGGGCTCACTCTTCCCTGGTGGGCGGAGAACGTCCGCTTTCTCTTTGAGAGGAAGAAGGCAATCCCGCTCGCTGTGGCGCTTTTCGCTCTTCTGTGCTTGTCAAGCATTGCAACCAACAAGGTCGAAAGTCGTCTCTATGCGCGCGCTGTTGCGAAGTCTCCGGACGTTGCCGCACACGTCGCCGCCGCGGAAGCCAACTGGAAAACTCTCAGGGACTACCAACGAGCGCGCGTGCCGCTCCTGGATATCCTCCTGGAGATCACGAAGTCCCTGCCGAACGGCGTTCTCTTGAATAAGCTGAGCATAGACAAGAACGGCGAGATCGAGATGGCGGGCAAGTGTCCCTCGTATGCCAGCGCTGAGGAGATCGCGGCGAAATTAAACAAGAGCTCCCTCTTCACGAAGGCCGTTACGGGGCGCATGGGCGGCGTGGGGAAGGGCGGGGTGAGTTTCCGCACCACGTGTTCTCTCAAACGAAAACCTGGGAGTCGAGAATAGATGAGACTATCGGACCGTGAAGCTCTGCTTATCAAGATCTGTCTGATCACCCTCGTGGTCGCGGCCTTGCTTTGGCTGGTTGTCAATCCCCTTCGAATCAGGTGGTCGGAGGCCGGGCGGCGGCGCGCTGACGACAGAAGGGGTTTTCTGGCCTTGAAAGAGAACGTTGAGAAGAAGAAACAACTCGACCGCTCGATCAGCGCCCTTGGGGACAAGCTCGGCGTCAAGGTCCCGACCGGGTCTCCGAACGAGCAGCGGCAGGCGTTCATCAAGGAAGTGGACGAAGTTGCGAAGAAGAATAACGCGAAGATCGGCAGCTTTGTCCCCAGCCGAAGCCTGAGCCGGCGCAGACGGACGGCCGGAACATCGGCCACCGCCGATTACAGCATCAGTTTGGAGACAAATCAGCAAGGACTCGTTCAGTTTCTAAGAGGGCTCGGTCGAATGGATCGCCCCGTCGTGTTTGACAGCATCGACGTTAAGGCTAACGAAAAACAGCCGGACAAGCTGAAAGTGAACCTGGTGTTGCACACGTTCATCTTCGATGGAAGAGCGCTATGAGCGAACGCATACGAAGAGTCACGCCCTACCTCCCGGCCGTCGTTTCGGGTCTTGCTGCGTTGCTTCTTGTTTGGCAGGTCTTACACCTCGGCATGGTAACGTGCCAGACGTTTCGGGTTTCCTGGCGAGTGAGTCGGTGGGAGAGGTCGGCGGAAGCGAAGAAGGAGAAGACGCCGGGCGTTGAACAAGGGAAGTCCGATAAGCCCGGCGCCGAACCGACTGACGGTTCGTCCGCTCCGCCAAAGCCGTCCGCATCTCCTCGCGGAAATCCCAGTCCGGCGAAGGTCTCGCCTCCCGCAAGCCCGGACCCGCGCTCCGCGTCTTCTGGTCTGCCTGGACAGGCGACGACCGCGCCGAAAAGCGGGCCTGGGACGGAAGCGCCGGGGAAAGAAAAGAAGGAAAAGGACAAGTATGATGAAATCCTGACAAAGGGCTTGTTCTCAAAGCAGCAGGACAAGCCCACGCCCCTCGCCTGCACGGGCATCATCGGGAACAGCGCCATCATCAACGGCCAGTTGGTGAAGGTCGGCGGGCAAGTCGGCGAGTGGAAGGTCATTGGAATCTCCGTCAACAAAGTGGTCGTTGAGAAGGAAGGACAGAAACAGGACCTTGTGATTTTCCCGATGTTGAATACGAAGCAGAGCCCCCAGGGCGGGGGCAGTCCACCGGCGCCCGGCGCTCCGGTCTCCGAACCCGGCGCTGCGGCGCCCGAACCCGGCGCCCCGGGCTCTGGCCCCGGCGGTCCGCAGCCCGGTCTTGACGGCGTCCCGCCCGGAGTCGTGCTGCCCCCAGCCGGAGTCGTCCTACCGGGGATGGGAATGAGCCCGCCAGGCTGACAGGGATGAGGGCGGAGCAATCGATCGCGTTAAGGAGACTGCCATGATGTGGAAAAGAACTGACAACGGAACGGAGAGAAGGGCAACGAGCGCCGCCGCGGTTCAAGGAAGGACGCGGCGTCGAACCGGGTGGGCGTGGCTGCCGATGGGCGCTTCGCTCCTTCTTTTCCTCGCCCTCGGTCTTCCCGCCTTCTCCATGGGAAGGCTCTCGGCGGATGGGAAGAAGCAGGCCGCGGAAGCGGCAAAGGCCGGCGCCTCGGAAGACTCGGCGGAGTCCGGCCTCACCGCCGATGCAGACGAGAACAAGGCGGTCGAAGGATCCCAGGACGCCTCCGAGTCTGCGAAGGACGAATCGGGGACAAAGGGGGAGGCAGAAG
>DATKZW010000762.1:0-4534 GCA_035527775.1 Sumerlaeia bacterium
GCTCCATGATTTCCGGCTTGCCGATTCTCAACTCCAGCACGCCCCGCTCGACAAACGGTTCCCTCTTCTCCGGCTCCTGGCGGCTGGCGGCAATCTCAGGTTGCTCGCTTTTCCCAGCCGTCGAGAGACCGCGCAACGGGCCTTTCCGCGCAATCAGTTTGCGCAGCGCGGACACCGGAACCGCGAAGTTCAGATTCTGGCCCTCAAGGATGGTCGCGACCGCCACGCCAATCACTTCCCCTCGCCGGTTCAGAACGGGCCCCCCGCTGCTTCCTTTCGATATCGGGGCCGTGATCTGAAGACGCGTCCCGCCGTCGGTTTCGCGAATGCCGCTTGCTACGCCTTTGGAAAACGTCCCTTCCAGGCCAATGGGATTGCCGACGGCGAAGACCTCCTCTCCGATCGAGACGCCGTCGTTCGACGCGAGGCGGAGCGGAGGCGCGTGAGTCTCCTCCACGGCGAGAAGAATCAGGTCTTGCTCTCTGTCCACGGCCAGCAGGCCGCGAATCGCGCTCTCCTTCTTCTCCCCAACCACTCGGGTAAAGCCGCGCGAAGCCCTTTCCACGACGTGCAGGTTCGTGGCGATCACTCCGGGCCGCACGAAGAAGCCGCTTCCCAGAGACCCGTCCGCCGTGACCACAACCACGACCGACGGGAAGGTCTCCTTGGCGATCTCCTGATCGGTCTTCGTGGCCAACCGTTGCGCCGAACTGTCGCCTTTCGTCGTGGGCGTTGGCGTCGCTTGTCCGGCGTCGGCGCTGACGGGCGCGTATCGCGCCGTGCGCCCGTTCTTGTCCCTGATTGTCGCGTCGGCTCCTTTGGCGATGAGCGCGTCGGCGACGTCGCGATTGGCGGCTAGATGCAGGGGCGTCGCGCCGTCGCGATCGTCCTTAACATTCGGGTCGGCGCCCAGGGCGAGGAGGATTTCCGCCACGTCCTTGCGGCCTTGAGAGGCGGCGCAGTGCAGCGGAGTGCGGCCTTCGCGATCCCTGGCGTTTGCGTTCGACCTTCGGGCGAGCAGCATGACGGTCGTTTGCAGGTGGCCGCGCTCCGCGGCGAGATGGAGAGGAGTTCGGCCCTGAGAGTCCGTGGCGTTGGCGTCCGCCCCTTTCGCGATGAGATGATTCACAACGGCGTCGTGACCGTCTCGAGCGGCGGCATGCAGGGGCGTGAGACCCGCCTCATCGGCGCCTTTGACGTCGGCGCCTTCCTCGACAAGGGCCTTCACCTTCGTCAAGTCCCCCGCAGCTGCGGCCTCGCGCAAGGGATCCGCCGCCGCCCGCGTCAGCAAGGCAGTCAGGAGAACGCTCAGAATCGCAAGAAAGCGTCTTTGGCCAATCCTCGACACGAAACGGTCTCCGATCGGGGCATCAAACCCAGCGTGCTGAAGGCGGGCGCGAAGCAACGCCGCTCGCCGCCCCTTCCTGAGGTCGTCCGACATCCCCCCCCTTCCTATTCGGCTCTCAGAAGGGGCGGCTTTACACCCGAAGGCTTCTCAAATCCACTTGCCGGCAACAGAGCCCGGCCGGAAGCCGCCGCGAAAGCCCTTGACAGAACGTCCCGCGGGACGGGATATGTCCCAGCCTGGGGGATGCAAGATCCATGGAAGCCCGCACACGGCGAGTACACGACGCAATCGCCCATCGCGAACCGGACCGCACCCCTCTTTTCGAGATCTTCCAGCCCTTTCACCCCATCCATTGGGCCGTCTGCGGTCGGGGTCTGATGACCGAGATGGCGCTCACCTGGGACGCCATGGCCGAAGGCGTTGCCTTCGAGGAACTCGTCGAGGCCGAGGCGCGCGTGAAGATCGACATGGCCGAGTTCTTCGGCCTGGACATCGTACACGCAGGGGCGACCAACGCGAAGCGAGATTTCGAGCGCCCCGTGAAGACCGGTCCCAAGACGTGGCGCCGGGGCGGCGTCGACTACGAGCTCGACGAGAGACGGGGCATGATCTTTCCGCAGAACCCCCGGTTGAGCCTGCACCAGACGATGAGCGAAGAGGCTATGCGGAGGGAAGTCGAGGAGTGGGACGGAACCGCCCAACCGCCGCCCGACGACGCCCTCGCTGTCTTCCGGCGCGCCCGAGAGATCGCCGCGGAGCGCGGTCTGGACGTCGTCTTTATGGGGGAACAAGGCGCGGGAACCGCGCCCGCATTCTATCCGCCGTTCCAGTTGCTGTGGGCAATGACCGAGCCGGATCTTCTTCGCCGTTGGATCGAGCGCCAGGCAGCGCAGGGCTTCGTCGCGACCGACGCCCTCATCGACGCCGGGTGCGAGATCGTGGCCATGGGCGGCGACGTGGCGAGCGACAAGGGGCCTTTCATCAGCCCCGAAATGTACCGCGAGTTCATCCTGCCCGTCGCGCAGGAACACATCCGCCGCATCCAGGCCAAAGGCGCCGACGCCGTCTACACGTCGGACGGCAACCTGTGGGCGCTGAAGGACGAGATCTTTTTCGAGTCCGGCGCCGACGGATACAAAGAGGTCGATTACGGCGCCGGTATGACGATGGAGCGGCTCATCGCGGAAGGCGTCAAGGACCGCCTCTGCGTTCTCGGCAACCTCGACGCGCGCCACACGCTCTGCAACAAGACGCCCGACGACGCCCGCGCCTTCGTCCGCCGCTGTCTCGATCTTGGCCGCCAAACCCCCGGCGGCCATGTCCTCCATGCCAGCCACTCGGTCCACGAAGACGTCAAGACCGAGAACTACGTGGCCGCCGTCGCGGCTTATCGCGAATACTTCGGCTTGGCGCCCTTGGCCCTCTAGGGGGCGACAGACTTGAATCGCAAGGTTTCACGATGTTCGTTATTTAGATTTCAGTCTGAGCGCTGTCAGGCGAGAATCAGCCTAAAGGGCCCGCCGATTCATTCGCGCCCCCGTGCATGGGGGACGTCATGCGCCAGAGAGCAGTTTTCTTGATCGGGATTTTCCGATCGCTGGGCTGGCTCAGGTAGATACTGACCCAGGACACGAAGAGACGCGTGCGTGGAGCCGCCGTCGATTGCCGTGGGACGCGGCGCTGTTTGACTTCACCGCGCCACGCGCGCCGAGCCGCCCTTCATGGCTTTCTCGACTTCATCGAGGGTCGCCATGGTCGTGTCGCCGGGTGTGGTCATCGCCAGGGCGCCGTGGGCGGCGCCGTAGTTGACCGCCTCCTCGGGCGTTTTGCCCGCGAGGAAACCGTAGATGAGCCCCGAGGCGAAGCTGTCGCCCCCCCCGACTCGGTCGAAGATCTCGAGATCGGGCCGCTGGACGGCTTCGTGGAACTCGCCGTCATAGTAGAGAATCGCGCCCCAGTCGTTGACCGTGGCCGTTTTGGCGTTGCGCAGGGTCGTCGCCACAGCCTTGAAGTTCGGGTACTCGGCGACGGCTTTCTCGATCATGGCTTTGAACTTCGCCGGATCGAGTTTCGAGGCGCTCTTTTCGAGATCGACTCCCTCGACCTCGAACCCGAGAGCGGCGCTGAAGTCTTCCTCGTTGCCGATCATGACGTCGATCAACGGCGCCAGCGCGCGGTTCACTTCCCGCGCCTTGGCCTGTCCGCCGATGTCTTTCCAGAGCGACGGGCGGTAGTTCAGGTCGTAGGAGATCGCGGTCCCCGCGCCCCGGGCCGCCGTCATCGCTTCCTCGACGACGCCCGGCGTGGTCTCGGAGAGGGCGGCGAAAATGCCGCCGCAATGAAACCACCGCGCGCCTTCCTCGTGGAAGATCCTCTTCCAGTCGACGTCGCCCGCCTTGAGTTGGGACGCCGCGGTGTGGCCCCGGTCCGACGTGCCTTTCGCCGCTCGGATGCCGAAGCCGCGTTCGGTGAAGTTCAGCCCGTTGCGCGCGCGGCGGCCGATGCCGTCGAACTCGACCCACTTGACGTGGGACACGTCGACGCCTCCCTGAAGAATCAGGTCCTCGAGAAGACGCCCCACCTCGTTGTCGACAAAGGCGGTGACCACGGCGGTGCGCAGACCGAAACACCGGCGCAGACCGCGCGTCACGTTGTACTCGCCGCCTCCTTCCCACACCTGGAACGAGCGGGTCGTCCGCACGCGCCCGTCGCCCGGATCGAGACGGATCATGACTTCGCCGAGCGAGACAGCGTCCCATTTGCATCCCTCTTTGGATCTCAGTTTCAAGGCGGGCATCTTCTCGTTTCCTCCCGTTCTTTGCGTGGCGTCGGGCTTCAGGGATACGGCAGGAGCCGGATCGGCGACGCGCCTCCCGTTTCCGCGTCCACGCCAACGCCGAGTTCCCCGGGAAGACCGGGGTGGCGAACGCGGGCGGGATTCCTCCACTGGCGGTTGTTCCCGCCGGGGACGCCATCGTAAAGATCCCAGCCGCCGCAATCCAGAAAAACCCCGACGTTCAGGAGCGCCTCGCGCGGCGTTCCGCGAGCCTCGAGACGAGCCGCCCCGCCCGCGCTGACCGCGTCCGGTTCCCGCGCGGGCTTGACCGGCCTTTTCGCCTGGTACCAGTCGTCCCCCGACACGTCGAGAAAAAGCCCGATCGAGTTCATGTTCGCCGCGCCGAGAGA
>DATKZW010000763.1:0-2521 GCA_035527775.1 Sumerlaeia bacterium
TGACGAGCTCACTGGCGTGGTGCAGGCGCTCGACCGGGAGAACATCCCTTACGCTCTGGCGGGGGGATTGGCTTACAGCGTTCTTGTGGAAACACGCGCGACCGAAGACATCGATCTCCTTGTGCACGCGAAGGACTGGCCTCGCATCCCGAACGTTCTCGCGGCGCTTGGCTTCAAAGAACTATCTGGGCCGATGGAGTTCCGCAACGTGCGAATCCGTCGCCTCACGAAGGTGCTGGGCGACAACGTCTTGGTCCTGGATTTCGTCTTGGCGGGCGAGGACTTCGCGGAGGGCATCGAGAAGTCGTTGCGACTGCGGCACGGCGGCCGCGAGTATCGGATCGTGCCGCCCGACGTCTTGATCGCCCTGAAAAAAGGCCGCATGTCCGCAAAAGACCGGAGCGACATCGAGGGTCTCCAGCGATTGCTGGACGAGAGCGAACCATGATCTCGGGGCAGGAATTCGAAAGACGCCTGCGACGCATTTCGCAGATGCGCGACCTTTGCATTCGTCTTCGGTACGCGGCGCTCGAAGCGTATCGAGCCGGTGAAATCCCGGTCAAGCCCCGGATCGATGTGCGCAGCGACCTCGAGTACTGGAAGATGCAGCTGGAGAAGAGGGGCGCGGACCAGGGCGAACCTGCTTCGGGAGAAGAGGCTTAGCGCCACACTTCCCTGCCGCGGGTTGTCGCCGCGCCGCCAACCCGAAGCGGTCGGGAGTTCGGAGTTCAGACTTCAGTTCGTATCGCGCAACCCGAAGGTTGAAGTCCGAACGAGGCGTCCGACGGAACAACGGGATCGGGCCGCTAACCCGAGGCATACGCACGACAGCGCGGAGTGAAGCCTGTAAAGGAGAATCCAAGAGATGAAACCCAAGAACCTGATCTCCAGCATCGCACTTCTTGCCTGCCCCGTCGCAGGCCTGACCGGCGCGGCGAGCGACGCCGATCCCGCGCGCGACGCGGACCCACCTCGCGCAAAGGTCCCGCTCGAGGTCGACTCCGGCGCCTACGTCTCCAAACACGACATCGTCTACCTCTCGCCGCCCACGGAAGGATACGAGGGTCTGCCCATAGGGAACGGCGATCTCGGCGGGATGGTCTGGACGACGCCCACGGGCATCCTCATGCAGATCAACAAGAGCGACACCTTCGGCGACCCGAACGCGGAGACTCGCATGGCGCTGCGTTCCTGCGGGCGGCTGACGCTGGACTTCGGAGCGCCCTGCTTCGAGTGGCTCTACCTGAAGGACTTCGAGGGAAGGCTCTCTCTCCCCGCGGCGACGGCGTCCTTCCGAACCGAAACGCCCTTCTTGAAGGTCTCCGTGGAGGCGTGGGCGCGCATCGACCGGAATGTCCTCCTCTTCCAGTGCCATAGCGAGGGGCTCGGAGACCTCCAAGACGGCGCCGTGGCGCGCGTCGGCCTGACGCGGTGGGGGAGCCGGGCCTTCCCCGGTTGGTATGGAGGGATCTCGCGCGATCCGGCCATGGGCCTCGGAAACGCGGCGGCTCAGGTTCGCGGCAAGGACATCGTCATCCGCGAGACCTCCGAGGGGCTGGACTTCGCGATGGCCTGCCGGGTCCTTGGAGGTCCCTCCTCGCCGCGGCAAATCAGCCGTCGTCGCGCCGAGATCGAAGTCCAAGCCGCCCCTCGGCAAGACTTCACGATTCTGCTGGCCGTCGTCACGGCCGAGGAGTCGGACGATCCGGGCGAAGCGGCAATCGCGCTTCTCGACGATTCGGAGCGTAAGGGAATCGAGGCGTTGCGGAAAGAGCATCAGAGATGGTGGGGCGATTTCTGGACACGCTCTTTCGTCAGCCTGGGCGACGACTACATCGAGAACCTTTACTGCTTCAAGCGCTACCTCATGGCGAGCTCCTCGCGCGGGCGATACCCCGCGCTCTTCAACGGAGGGATCTGGACCTGGAACCACGACGTGCGCAACTGGGTCACGCCGCACCATTGGAATATGCAGCAAGCCTATTGGAGCGCGTGCGCCTCGAACGACTGCGATCTTCTCTTGCCGTACGTGAACGCATATTGGCGTCTGGTCCCCCAGGCGCGCGAGCACGCCAAGATGCGGGGAGCGGACGACTCCCTCCTCTGGAGCGAGGCCCACGACTTCGCCGGTCGCATGTGCTTCTGGGACCGCGGCGACATGCTGAACAACTTCACGCCCGCCAGCCAGATCGCGGGGTTCTTCTGGCAGTACTACCTCTACACGGGGGACGAAGCGTTTCTGCGCGAGAAGGCCTACCCCTTCCTGAAGGGCGCCGCCGAGTTCTATCTCCAGACGCTTCAGTGGGACGCAGAGAAGGGCGAGTATTTCATCTTTCCCTCCCAGCCCTACGAGTCCCCCCAGGGAAACCAGTTCCGCAACCCCATCACCGACCATGGCATGATCCAAGCCACGTTCCGCGCCTGCCTGGAAGCCTCAAAGATCCTCGGCGCGGACGCCGGCAAGCGGGCGCAATGGGAGAGAGTCCTCCATCACCTCTGGGCGCCGCCGAAGATGAATCTG
>DATKZW010000764.1:0-3765 GCA_035527775.1 Sumerlaeia bacterium
TCCTCGGAGCGAATCTGGATGCGGCAGAGGAAATCGGCCAGTTTTTCCTCGGCGTCGGCGTAGAGCCGCTCGCCGGTCGCCGCCGCCGCCTCGTGGAGCCCGATGAATGCGAAGTTGCACGTGTAAAGCATATCGGCGACCGGATCGCCGTTGTCTTGGATGAGGCTGGTTTCGCGCGCGCCGTACTCGGCGTTCGAGTCGCTCCCTCGGCCGTTGCCCCCAATCGTTTCGCGGATGCCGCCGCTTTCGTCTTGGAGCGCGATGAGATCTTGAGCGATTCGCCGCAGCCACGCGCGGTGCTCCGGCGTGTCTTCCACGCGCACGAGCCACGCCAGAGGCAGCAGGGCGCGCGCGAGCTCGATCGAGCCGCTGCGCAGGCACCAGTCCCAGTCGTTCGGATAGCCCTCCATCAGAAGCCGGAATCCGGTCTTGCTTCTCGCCAGGAACGGTTCGTAGCCCGTCTCCTCGTAGGCCCAGAGGAAACAGGCCCAGAGCCAAGCCTCGGAGTGGGGGGAGTACAGCCGGACATCGTCGCGCCAATACGACTCCCATCCCCGGGCTTGCAGGCTCGGCTCCACAGTGCTGCTCCCGCGGAAGCCGCCCACGCCCGTAATGCGCAGATTGCCGAGGAGGCAGCGCGCCATCGCATCGTCCCACGTCGAGTTCTCCAGGAGACTCGCCACCGCCAGGATGGAGAGCATCGCCCGCGCGTTGTCGTCGCCATAGTAGGTGTGCTGCATGTCCAATTCCCAACCGACGAGGCCGTAGGAGGGACTCTCGGGATTCGCGCGGAGCCCTTGCGCGAGAGGCGAATCGGACAGGATGTAGTTCAGAAGATTGGCGGCGATCTTTCCGCTTTCCGGCTTCGAGCGCACGACGGCGTCAAGGGCCAAGGCCATGGCGATCTCGGTCGTGCAATCGTTGCGCACGGCGTAGCGCATTGGCTGGCTGCCGTCGAGCCGGATCGTGGAACTGAACCCTTCGAGAATGCCGAGCGACCCGTCTCCGAGAGGCCAATCGGCCGCCGGCATGTCCCGGACCGTGTTGTAGGTCAGGGATCGGTCGAGCGCCTCTTGAGGCCAATCAGGGTGGCGCAGCATCCTCGCCCGGACGAACCAGTCCGCGCAACGGGCAAGGGCTTGCCCTTCCGCGTCTCGGGGCAACGGTTCGTCGCGCCGATAGGAGGGGCGCACCGTCGATTCCCATTTCAATTCCGGCGGCGTTTTGCCGGGTTGCAGATAAGAGAGAATGCCGCTCCAGATCGTTGCCCACGCGCTTGAGGGCATGTAACGGCCCGTCACAAAGTGACTCAGATTCGCCGTGGCGACGAGCAGGTTCCCGTTCGGATGCTCGAAGAGAAGGGGATGCGTTTCCGTGTCTTCCAAGCCGAAAACCGCGCGGTCGACTCCCGCCACCTTCGCCAGAACCAGGTGCGCTTTCGGCGCGGATACCGGCGCGTAGCGGCACGCGTTGATCGAGACGATGCGCAACGGCTCCAGCGCGCCGCCAAAGAAGTCCGAAGCAACGACGCCGCGCTCGAGCCGGGCTTCCTTCGGCTCGCCCACCTCGATTCCGGGAAGGGATTTCGGGAACTCGACGTAGAGCCGCAGGTTCTTCTCTTTCGCCTTCGCGAGAACGTCGTCGGGAACGACCGTCGTTTCGTCCGCGCGCCCACTCGCCAAGACCAGCACGCCCGAACCCGGTTCGGCGGCCACGACGGCCTCCGCGGCGCTCTCAAAGCGGGGACGCTTCGTTCCCCTTTGGTTCAGAACTCGATACAAGTCATTATCCCGCGAACAGCAGAAAACCAGATCCATTTTGCCGGACGCCTCCTCGCTTTGTGAAGACGATGCGCCAATTCCCCGCGAGAATGCAAGACTCAAGGCCAGTGTCGTCCAGAAGATTGCTCGTCGCACGTTCACTCTTCTTGTCCGTTGGGCGGTTCCAGCCCCGTTTCTCCCGGGTCGGTCGGGAGATTGCGGACGTTGACGCCGCGGGCGTCGCATTCCTGCGCGGGGTCGCGTTTCTCGTCGGCGTGGAAGAAGAGATAAAGGGCTTGCGCGGCGCGGGCGTTCATGGTGGGGGCTTCGGCCAGCGCTTCAGCCGTCGCTTCCCGGACGCGGGCCAGGCTACCGAAATGGCGCAGGAGCGCCCGGGAGCGGCGGGCGCCGATGCCGGGCGCGTCCTCGAGCGACGTGCGCAGACGCGCCTTGCGGCGGAGCTTGCCATGATACGCGTTGACGAAGCGGTGCGCTTCGTCGCGGACGCGCTGGAGCAGATAGAACGACGGCGCGCGCGGAGGGAAAATGACCGGGTTTTTCCTCCCGGGCAAGAAAAGGCGTTCGGGGGTGCGCACTTTCTCGGCTTCCTTCTCGCCGGCCGGTTTCAGTCTGCTCTTCGCGAGCGCCGCGACGGCAAGATCCGCGAGCCCCATGTCCCCCAGAACTTCCACCGCCACGGAAAGTTGCCCCTTGCCGCCGTCCACCAGAATGAGGTCCGGCAGATCGCCCAGGTCCCGGTTCGGGGCGTCTGCCCGTCCAGCAGGCGGGCCGCCCAAGGCCTGCGTCCCCCTTTCGACGGCCCGGCGGAAGCGGCGGGTGAGCGCCTCGCGCATCATGGCGTAGTCGTCCTGACCCTCGACGCCGCGGATCTTGTAAAGCCGGTAGCCGGCCTTATGCGGCTCGCCGTCCACGAACACGACCTGGGATCCCGCGCTCATGGCGCCTTGGAGCGTGGCGATGTCGTAGCACTCGATGGTCCGGGGCGGCCCCTCCAGGTGGAGTCGCCGCGCCAGGTCGCCCAGGGCGGACTCGATCTCCTCTTTCCCGCTCAGCTTGCGCGCCAGCGCCTCGGCGGCGTTCGTGTTGGCCATCTCGACCAGGCGCCGCTTCTCGCCCCGCTGGGGCGTGACGAGCCGCACCCGTCCGCCGCGAAGATCGCCGAGCCACTCTTCGATCGTCGCCGCGTCTTCGGCCTCGGCGGGGAGGAAGATCTCGGCGGGCACGAGGCGGCCTTCGCCGTGGTACTGGCCGAGGAACTGCGACAACGTCTTTCCCGCGAACTGGCCGTAAACGGGCAGGACCCAGTTCTGGCTTTCGACGAGCTGGCCGTTGCGGAAGAAGAGCATGACGACGGCAGCCTGCCCCTGCGCTTCCGCGTAGCCGATCACGTCGCGGTCCCCCGAAGTGTGAGAGGCGACGCGCTGCTTCTCGGAGGACGCTTCCAAGGCGCGGATCTGGTCGCGGACGACTGCGGCGTTCTCGAACTCCATCCTTTCGCCGTGGCGCAGCATCCGGTCTTTCAGCGCCTGAGCCAGTTCCGCGGTCTGACCCTTGAGAAAGAGAATGGTGTTGCGGACGTGCGCGGCGTACTCCTCGGGAGCGACCGGCCTGACGCATGGCGCGCAGCACCGCCCGATCTGGTGGAGGAGACAAGGCCGGGCGCGGTTCCGGAAAACCGAGTCGGAGCACGATCGCAGGGGAAAGACCTTCTGCAAGAGATTGAGCGTCTGACGGATGGAAGCCGCCTGTGTGTAAGGGCCGAAGTAGAGCGCTTTGTCGCGCCTGCGCGCGCGGGTGACCGTGGCGCGGGGCCACGGTTCGTCGGGGTCGATGCGAACGGAGACGTAGGTCTTGTCGTCGCGCAGCCGGACGTTGTAGCGAGGCCGGTGGCGCTTGATGAGGGTGTTCTCGAGGAGAAAGGCCTCTTTCTCGGTGTCAGTCAGGATGATCTCGATGTGGTGGAGCGCTTGGCGGATCAGGGGCA
>DATKZW010000765.1:0-8107 GCA_035527775.1 Sumerlaeia bacterium
GGTCGGGTCCTCCTCGGCCAGTTTCCGCAGGGACTTGGCGAGCTTCTCTTCGTCTTGCTTGGTCTTGGGCTCGATGGCGATCGTGATGACCGGCTCGGGGAAGCTCATCGATTCCAGAACGATGGGGCGGTCGGGATCGCACAGGGTGTGGCCGGTGGTCGTGTTCTTCAAGCCCACGACGGCCACGATATCGCCGGTGCGCGCTTCCTCGACCTGCTCGCGGTCATTGGCGTGCATGAGAAGCAGGCGGCTAATCCGCTCGTTCGTCTCGGTGGCGGGATTGTAGACGTATCCGCCCGACTCGAGCCTGCCGGAGTAGATCCGCAGGTATGTCAGCCTCCCCACGTGCGGATCGCTCATGACCTTGAACGCAAGGGCGGAGAGAGGCTCGTCGTCGCTTGCCCGACGCACGTCCTCCTCCTCGGTCTCGGGATTCTTGCCTTTGACGGGCGGGACATCCAGCGGCGACGGGAGATACTCGACTGTTGCGTCCAGAAGGAGGCGCACCCCTTTGTTGTGAAAGGCGGTGCCGCAGAGGACGGGCGTGATGTGAGCGGCGAGGGTGGCGCTTCGGATCAGCTGGTGCAGTTCGCGCTGCTCGAACTCCTGCCCTTCGAGGTAGCGCTCCATGAAGGGCTCGTCGTACTCGGCAAGCGCCTCGAGCATCTTCTCCCGGTAGTGGCGGGCCTTCTCCTTTAGTTCGTCCGGGATCTCCACGTAGTGGATCTTGGCGTCTTTGTTCGCCTTCCCACGGCCCCTGTCCGCGGCGTCTTCCTGCCAGATTCGCGCGCGCATGTCCACGAGATCGATGACGCCGCGGAATTTCTCCTCGGCGCCTGCGGGGAGTTGGAGAGGCACGGGATGGCAGCCGAGGCGGTCTTTCATCATCTCGATGCAGTTAAAGAAATCAGCGCCCGTCCGGTCCATTTTGTTGACGAATGCGATGCGGGGCACGCCGTAGCGATCCGCCTGGTGCCACACCGTCTCGCTTTGCGGCTCGACGCCCCCGACGGCGCAGAAGAGGGCGATCGCGCCGTCGAGAACGCGAATCGAACGCTCGACTTCGACGGTGAAGTCCACGTGGCCCGGCGTGTCGATGATGTTGATCGTGTGGTTGCGCCAGAAGCACTGGGTGAAGGCGGACGTGATGGTGATGCCGCGTTCGCGCTCCTGATCCATCCAGTCCATTTCCGTCGCGCCGTCGTGGACTTCCCCGATCTTATAGGTCTTGCCCGTGTAGTACAGGATCCGCTCCGTCGTCGTCGTTTTGCCGGCGTCGATGTGAGCCATGATGCCGATGTTGCGGGTTCTTTCGAGTGGGTATTCTCTTGGCATGACGTCGTTTCCCTCCGGCGTTCCCGCCTATCGCGCCGTCTCGCGCTCGGGCCCTTCGTCTTCGACGGGCGTCTTCTTCAGGCGCGAGAGCAGTATCCGGGTGAAATGCTCCCCCGCTTCCTTCGTCACGTGTGTGCCGTCCACGAATTCGCTTTCCGCGAACTCGTAGACCTCCGATCTTGGGATGTACCGGGCGTTGGGATGCTCGGCGCACAGCCTTTCGATCGCGTCTCTCATCTTGTGGTGGAGGCGGACGTTTTCCCCGCGGAACGCGACGGGATGGTACTGCCCCTCCACAATAATCACCTGGAGGCCCTTCTCGCCACAGAATTTGACGAAGTCTTCGAGGAAGCCCATATTCAGCGGGACGGCTTCGTCCTTCAGGTTCTCGAGCCCCTCGAGATGCATGGCGAGCAGTTCCTCGGGCGTTAATTCCTTGAACTCCTTCTTGCCCATCGCCGCGTTGCGGCCGGTCGCGCGGGCGAGGAGAGCGCGGAAGACGAAGGAATACTTGTACTCGGGGAAGAAGTCCGCCAGCAGAATGCCCGCCGGGAACTGATAGGCGAGGCCCATGCGTTTGTCGAAGCGGCGGACTTCATAGAGGTTCCAGAAACGCGCCCAGCTCGGGGGCGTGTAGGCGAAGGAGGGCGCCAGAGGGTGGCTGCCGATGTCGAACTCCGAGAGGTAAAGGACCACGCGTCTTGGGTTGTAGCGCCGCAAGGCGCTCTTGTAAGGCAGATAGCCCGAAGGGCCGAGTCCCGCGATGGAGAAGACCGGGACTCCCGCCTCCCGCGTCACGTCGTTGTCGAATAGGGCGTCGACTTGGCTCGAGCCGATGATGAGGGTTTCGGTCCTGGCTGGTCGGATGTCTCGCTTGAATTTCAGGTCTTGAAACGTGGCCATGAACGTATAAGGCATGAAGCCCACGTCGTCGATTCCCAGTACGCTCAGATAGGCGCGCCACGCCAGCGGGTTCCAGAAGAGGATCATCCGAAGACCCACGACGACGAAGAACGCGGCTCCGAGGCCGCGCCACGGAGGATGCAGGCGTTTTCGAAGCGGAAGGAAAACACCCAAGGCCAGCCCGAAAGCCGCAAGCGCCACGACGGCCGTCGCCAGGTAGCCGCTGCCCATTCCCGCCTCGTCGCGCAACCAGGCCAGAAAAGGCCCGGCCGATTCAGAACTGGAAATAGATGAATTGCCGATCACCGAATTCTCCGCACAGCATGATAGAGTAAAACATGACCAGGTATAGCGCCCACCGGGCCGCGGCGGGCCAGCGCAACGGCGCCGCGGCGTCGCCGGTTCTTCGCTGAGAGGCCTCGACGACGAAAAGGAGCGGAAGGAAAAACGCCATCTGCAAGAGATAGTGCCTTACGATCGCCCCGTCCGTCGGAAAGGCGAGGAACAGGGCGCGGAGCATGGCGCCGATCTGATCGACGGAATCGGCGCGGAAAATCAGCCATCCCACGCACACTAGGTGGAAGAAGAACGCGACGCGCAGGGCGCGCCAGATCGCCCCTGCGCGAGCGCCGCGTGGGAAATCGGGCTCACTAGAGAAGACGGGCCGAGCCAATCGGTACAAGACGAGCAACGCCCCGTGGTAGGCGCCCCAGAGGATGAAAGTCCACTGGGCGCCATGCCACAACCCGCCGAGAAGCATGGTGATGATGAGGTTGCGATAGGTTCTTGCCGCGCCGCGTCGGTTTCCCCCGAGGCCAATGTAGAGGTAGTCGCGAAGCCAAGACGAGAGGCTGATGTGCCAACGTTTCCAGAACTCCGAAGGGTTGGCGGCGGAGTAGGGGGCGTTGAAATTCACCATGATGTCGAAGCCGAGGCAACGGCCGAGTCCCCGCGCGATGTTGGAATATCCCGCGAAATCGCAGAGGATCTGAAAGGCGAAGGCGTAAAGGGCAACAAGCACGTGGGCGCCGTGGTAGGGCGGGTCGGCGGCGAAAACGGGGTCGACGAGGTTGGCGAGGTTGTCGGCGATAAAAACTTTCTGAAAGAGTCCCCAGAAAATCAGGAACGCGCCCTCGGAGAAGGATTGGAGAGTCGGTCGCGGACGCGGAGAGAGGACTTGGGGCAGGAGTCGTTTGGCGCGCTCGATGGGGCCCGCGACGAGTTGAGGGAAAAACGCGACGAAGAGAGCGAAGTCCAGAAATCGGTCCGTCGATCGCATCTCGCCGCGGTAGACGTCGATGGTGTAACTCATGGTCTGGAAGGTATAGAAGGAGATGCCGACGGGCAGAATGATCTCGAGGAAACGCGCGTCCGCCGCCACGCCAAACCGGCCGAGAAGGGCTTGGAGATTCTGGGCGAAGAAATCGTAGTACTTGAAGAACCCAAGAATCAGAAGATTCCCCGCGACGCTCAGCGTCAGAAACAGTTTTCTCCTCCGAACGTCCTCGGTCTCATCTATTTTTCGCGCACAGACGAAATCGAGGACCGTCGAGATCGCGATGAGCGAGAGGAAGCGCCAGTCCCAGGCGCCGTAGAAAACGTAGCTCGCCACGAGGAGCATGAGATTCTGCTTCTTGTGGCCGAGCGCCAGATAGAGAGTGTAGACCGCCAGAAAAAAGACGAAGAACTGGATGGAGTTGAACAGCATCGCGTCTTCCAGGACGGCGTTTCCGGGCAAGGCAACCGCCTCGCGCGGACGGGACCGGCGCGGGAGGCCAACGCGCGGACGGCCGCCAGAACCCAAGACAGCCACACGGTCAAGCGGTGTGGCTGTCGGAACGGACTAGGCGCAACGAGGGGAGGAGGAAGCCGCTACCACCGGTAATGCGCGAAGGCCTTGTTGGCCTCGGCCATGCGGTGGGTGTCCTCACGCTTCTTGACGGCGTTGCCCGCTTTCTTGTAGGCCTCGAGCAATTCCGCGCCCAGGCGTCGGGCCATGGTTTTCTCTCCCCGGTGGCGGGCGGCCTCGAGAATCCAGCGGAAGGCGAGCGCCTGCCGACGGATGGGACGGACCTCGATCGGCACTTGGTAATTGGCGCCGCCGACGCGACGGCTTTTCACTTCGAGCAGCGGTTTGACGTTCTCGACGGCCTGGGTGAAGACCTCGACCGGATTGGTGTCGGGCGCCTTTTCGGAGATCGTGTCGAAAGCCGAATAGAGAACGCCTTCCGCCACGCTCCGCTTGCCGCGTCTCATGATGCAGCTGATGAACTTGGCGACCAGAACGTTCCCGTATTTCTTGTCGGGAGGAATCTCACGATGTTGCGCTTGAGATTTTCGGCTCAAGGGGCTTTCTCCTTACTTCGGGCGCTTGGCGCCGTATTTGGAGCGTCCCTTTTTGCGGCCGGCCACTCCTTGAGTGTCAAGGATCCCGCGGACGATGTGGTAGCGCACACCGGGAAGGTCTTTGACTCTGCCGCCGCGGACAAGGACGATGGAGTGCTCATTGAGATTGTGCCCTTCGCCCGGAATGTAGGCGGTGACTTCCATGCCGTTGGTCAGCCGGACGCGGGCCACCTTTCGCAACGCCGAATTCGGCTTTTTCGGCGGCCTAGTGCTAACGCGGGTGCACACTCCCCGGCGCTGGGGCGCGGACATCAGGGCGGGCACCGTCGATTTTCTCACCACCTTGCGTCGGGGCTTTCGGATCAGTTGGCTCGTTGTGGGCATGTAGTCCCCTCTCCTCCAGGAAAGTCACAAGCAGAGCAATCTATCTTTCCCTTTGCGGCCTGTCAAGAGGAATTCCGCGCTTCCTGGCCCGAAAACTCACTCACCCTCGCCGTCGCCCGCGGCCCCGACAACCCATCGCATATCAAGGATTTGCGCCGGCGCCGGACCGTCCGAAGCGCCGTCCGCGTCCACAGCCGAGGGCGGCTGTGCCACACTTCCGATCGGCTTATCCCATGCCCCGGACCCGGGAGACGACTTGCTCGACAAGTTCCTCGGTCGGCTCTTCCTGGGCGATGCGGACATGGGCGATGATCTGGGTGAGCGCCCCCTTCAACTCGCGGACGTTGGACTCGATCCGCTGGGCGATGCGGATCAGGATGCCGTCGTCGATCTCCACCTCGGCGCGGCCGGCTTCCCGGCGCAAGATGGCCACGCGAGTCTCGAGATCGGGCGACTGGATGTCCACGATGATGCCGGCGCCGAAGCGCGAGCGGAGGCGGCGCTCGAGGTGGGCGATCTCCTTCGGCGGCCGGTCGGAGGTCATCACGATCTGACGGTTCGCCTGGTAGAGGGAGTTGAAGATCTGGAAGAACTCCTCCTGAGCGCGCTCCTTCTCGGCTAGGAAGTGGACGTCGTCCACGAGGAGAACGTCGGGGCTTTTGTGAAGGGCGCGGAACTCCTTGATCGTGTTGTTCTGGATCGCCTCGATGAGAGCGTTGGTGAAGTCGTCGCTGGAGGTGTAAAGAATGCGTGTGCCCTTTGAGTGCTCCAGGATGTAATGGGCGATGGCGTGCAGCAGGTGGGTTTTGCCGAGCCCGACGTCGCCGTGGAGGAAGAGGGGGTTGTAATCCCCTCCGGGATTCTTCGAGATGGCCAGGGCCGTGGCGTAAGCGAAATTGTTGCGCGCGCCGACGATGAAGTCGTCGAACGAATACTCCTTCATGAGCGACAGCTGGCGGAACGGGCGGCCTGAGTCTTCTTCGGCCCCCTTGCCGTCGCCAAGAGAAACCGTCGAGACGCTTCCGGCTGATTGCGCGGGCCTCGCAATGCTCTGGATCTCGGCCTCGAGGCTGCGCGCCTCGGAGTTGGCGGGATCCAGCTCGAGGATCTCGTCGATGGCTTTCTGGGCCTCGGCGGGCCGGCCCAACTCGGCGAGGATTGCGCTGAGGTTCCCGAGTTCCGCGACCGCCGCTTCCCGGCGCTCCAAACGCTTGAGCAGGTCAATCTTCGACCGGCGGAAATCCACGTCGAGGGGGAAACGGTGTATCGCCTCGGTGATCGTGGCGTAAGCCGCCTCGAACTGCTCCTGATCGGTCTGCGAGGCGAACGTGTCGTGGTAGCGCTTGCAGAGGTAGGTGGGGCTCGCGATGAGTTCCTCGAGCGCCAGGGCGAGTTCGCGGAGATCGTTGCGGTTGGGCTCGAGTTTCAGGGCCGTGTCCAGAGCGGCGACGGCCTGGCAAACGAGTCCCATGCCCTCCAGCAGATGCGCGAGCAGGAGTCCGATGTCCGCGGCGTTCTCCCGAATGCCGGCGCTGAGCCGGAAGTCGAGAATCTCGCTCAGCAAGTCGACGTCGTCGGGTTCAGTCTGAAGGGCTTCTTGGTAGTGCCTGAGGGCGGCCTCGGCGTCTCCGCGGTTTCCGCACACCTGCGCCCAGTCCCGCAATGCCTCGAGCGCCATCCGCGAGAGCCCCTCGGATTTCAGGATCTCGACCAGACGCTCCCAAGCGGGGTCGAAATCGGGCACGGATTCAACGATCTTGCGGAGTTGCTCGGCCAGTTCAGCAGTTCGTTTTTCCAAAACGAGGGAACCGATCAGGCTTTCGGTGATATCCCAGTTCTCTTCGGCAGTCCCCGTTCGAACGGCAAGATCGACCCAGAGGGGGAAGAGGCGAGCGGCGTCCGGGCTCAGGTCGGAGCGGCCAAGAGCTTGCCGCAGGACGGCAAGCGAGTCCTCGTCGCGGTCCGCTTCATCGTTGATCTCAACCATGCGCTCGACGGCGGGCAGGATGGAATCGAAGTCTCCCGCCTCGCACGAGGCGAGAATGCGGACGGCGAGAACTTTGGGATCGTTGGGGAATTTCGATTCCAGCAGGGCGAACAACTCGCCCGCCTTTTCGGCCGCGCCCCGCTCTCTGTAAAGATCGATCAGACGGAAGGCGTCATCCCGCAATTGCCCGGCGTCATTGGTTTCCTGGTGAATGTGCACGCAGATCTCGAGGATGGCCGCGTCCTTGGGATCTCGCTCCAAGGCCGACCGGCAGACGGCGAGGGCCTGGGGATGCTCGCGCTGGTCAAGATGGAGGCGGATCATCCGCTCGCGCAGTTCGCGAGCATCGCGCACGTTCCCGAGCTGGTCGTGGAGATCGAGGATCTGTTGCAGGACCTCGACATCCGAGGAGTCCACGTCGGCGATCTTGAGAAGAACGTCCAGTTGCGCGTCGGGCGCTCCTTGCTCCTTGTACAGGTTGGCCAGTGAGCGGTAGCCTTCGAGCGCTTGAGCCTCTTGACCCAGGTTCATGCGGGAGTCGGCCAACCGCTCGATGGCGGTCAGATCATGGGGGTCGATCTCAAGGAGGTAGTTGAAGATCTCGATCGCCTTCTCCAGGTCCCCGTCGTCGGCAAAGCGCTCGGCCGCATCGAGGAGAATCTCCCGGGCTTCGCTTTCCCGGCCAAGGCGGGTCAGAACGGTCGCGCGGGCCAGGATGAAATCGAGATACAGGGCCGGCTGGGTGGCCTGGATGCCCAAGCCGCTGAGGATGACGAGAATATCGAGAGCGCGTTCTGCTCTCTCCGTCTCGGTCAGAATCTCCAGGTTGGACAAGAGGGGGAGAATCTGCTGTCCCCTGCTCAACGCCTCCTCCGTGTTGCCGAGGTGCATGAGAGCCGCTAGCCAGCGATGGTGGACCGTCAGGTTCCCCGCATCCACGTCGATGATGGACTGGTAGAAGGGAAGGGCTTCCTCGAACTGCCCCTCGTTCTCATGGTAGTCGACGATCTCCATGAGGGTCTGAACGGTTTGGGGAATGTCTCCCATGGCGTTGCAGATATCGGACTTCAACGAGAGGGCAATGGGCAGGCCCGCCCCGCCCCGCTCGATCACGGGCTCGATCCACTCGAGCGCCGCCGCGCAGTCCCCGTT
>DATKZW010000766.1:0-2116 GCA_035527775.1 Sumerlaeia bacterium
CGTGGCCCTCTACGAGGCCGCGCACCGGTATGGGCGTTACTAATACTACTTCGCCACATCTAAATCCTCCGATTCAGGCGGATGGGTTTCGCGCAAAACGGACATCGAGTCTTCTCGTAGAAAGCCCTTTTTGACCTGGACCGGACCTCCGGCAGCGCGGGGCGCGGGGGCGCGTTGAGCGCCCGAACCCACTCCGCCTCCAACGGCGCGCCGTCCCAAGGGGACGTCGAGACGAGATGATGCAACTGTTCCTCGTCTTCGGGAACCGTCTCGCGCGCCATCGTCGTCGCGCAACGACGGCAGCTCGCGCTCAGCTGCCCGCGCAGGTAAACGGGGAACCACTGCTGGCGGGCTTTGTGCCGCAAAAGTCGGCCGAGAAGCGCGGAGTCTGGTCGGTCGGTCAAAAAGTGCGGCATCCTAGACATATCCCGGTGAGAATGGCTCGTTTTCAGGTCCATTTCTCGCCAGGAGGGAAAAGGGGTGTACCGCAACACAGAGCGCCGTGGCGAGAAGACGAAAGGAACCACAGAGGACTCAGAGGACGCCGAGACGGTCCGGCTTGGGCGCGTGCGCCCTTGATCCCGCGGGCGCATTCCCCACTCGCAGGCGCCCTATCTCGCTTTCACGCCGAAGCGCTTGATCTGCCATTCGTCGCGCCGGTAGAGACGGCCGCCTCAGACCTGTCTTTCACTGCGCCTTGACGTTCAGGCACTTGAACTGCTCTTCGTCCCGCAGGTAGAGACGTCCGTTCGCCACCGTCGGCTTCGTCCAACACCGCTTCGCCATGATTCCGTCGACGTTCGAGATCATGTCGAACTTCGCGGGGTTGGGACGCACCAGCCCCAGATTGCCGTCGCCCAGGACGTAGAGGATTCCGTCGGCCATGGTGAGCGCGCCTTGGCCGAAACGTTTCTCCTCCCACATTCTCTTCCCGGTGGCAAACTCGATGCAGCAGAGGCGTATATCGTCGAACCCGTAAAGATAGCCTTCATGAAGGACAGCCGTGTCCAACTGGCAGCGCAGTTCCTTGTTTTCCCAGATTGCCTTCACCGGCGGATCGGCCTTGGGGTCGATTTCGAGCAGGGCGCACCCCTTGTTGTAGCCGGAACCGATAAACACTTGGTTGCCCTTGACCAGGGGCGTCGCGGCGTTCACGTCATAAGAGGTCTTCCACGGGTATTGCCACAAGACGCTCTTGCCGTCCCGCGTGATTCCCAAAACGTCCGTGCCAAGAAAGAACACAAACTGCTTCTCGCCCCCCAGATCGGCCAGAATGGGCGAAGCATAGCCCGGCTTGTGCCCAAGCGCCTTCCAGACGAGTTCCCCCGTCATCTTATCGAGGGCGGCAATAGCGGCGTCCTCCGATTCCCCAACCACTAGGATCAAGTTGCTCCCGTCTATCAGAGGGGAAGCGGCAACCCCCCACGTCAGTCTCTTCGCGCCGCATTGCTCGCAGATGTTGCGCTTCCAGACTTCCGTCCCGTCCGCTACGCTCAAGCAAAGGAGATTCCCGTGCCCGTCAAGCGCGTACACGCGGTCCCCCTCGACGGTCGGCGTAGCGCGCGGGCCCGGGTTGCCCGGCTTCTGATCCGGGAGTTCCTTTCCCGTGCGCACGCGCCAGAGTTCGTTGCCGGTGGCCGCCTCGAAGGCAATGGCCCACTGCGAGCCGCCGGCCTGGAACAGTGTGATGGCCCGTCCGTCCGCTTCAACGAAAGAGGAGAGCCCTTCCCCGAGCCTTTTCTCCCAAAGAACCTTGGGCCCGCCGGGAGGCCACGATTTCAGCAGCCCCTTCTCCCGGCTGATGCCGTCGCGATTCGGTCCCAACCACTGCGGCCAATCGTCCGCGGGGGCCAGAGCCGTCTCGAAAGTGAATCCCGCAAGAACCAGAATCATGCCTATTTGTCTCAGTCTCACTTGTCCCGCTCCCTTTCCTCCCAAAGTCGCTTTCCTCTCGCGTCATGACGCGACGCCCGCGGCAAACGCCACCCCGGCACGAAAAGAACGGCGGGTCCGGGGAAGCCCGTCTCCGCACACCCGCGAACAGTAGAGGAACCGGGAAGACGATGTCAAGCCACACGAGAGACAAGGGAGACAAGGGCCTGAATTCAACTCGCAA
>DATKZW010000767.1:0-5743 GCA_035527775.1 Sumerlaeia bacterium
CAGAACCCACCCAAGCGTCCATGGGATTGGACGCGCTTCTCCGATTCAATGAGGAGCTCCTGGGGATCGTCCGCTCGGGAATTCCTCTCGACCAGGGACTGGAAATGATCGCCCGCGAGACCGGCAGAGCGGGCCTGAGCCAGGCCATCGAGCGCGTGCGCGTTGGGATAACGCAGGGGAAATCGCTGTCGCAGGCTCTGGCGGACGAGGGCAAGGCGTTCCCGAAAAGCTATGTGAACCTGGTCGCCGTGGGCGAGCGGATGGGATCGCTGACGGGCGTGTTGGAGCACTTGGTCGTTCACTACCAGCGCCAGACCCGCTTTCGCGACACGGTGCGCAGCGCCGCCGTGTATCCCGCGACGGTTCTTGTCCTGATTCTGGCCGTCACCGGTCTCGTGGTCTACTTCGTGGCCCCGAGTTTTGTACGGATCTATTCGGAGGTCGGCGCCCGCATCCCCGCGCCCACCCGGTTCGTGATCGATGTCTCTCGCTTCCTCACGGCCTACTGGCCGGCGGTCCTACTCGTGGCGGGCGGCCTCGTGGTCTACTTCCTCTACTCCGTCTTCGTGCGGGACGTGACGCGCCACGATTGGCCGGTCCTGCGTCACGCGCCGTTATTCTCCCGTCTCTACCAATACCAGAACTCCTCCACTTTTCTCTCGACCATGGGCATGCTCCTCGAGCGCGGGATTCCCGTGCCGGAAGCCCTGGGGGTGGCGCGGACCGCTTTGATCAGCCGCTCCGCGCGGCTCCAGCTGGACGAGACCCTCGAGTGGCTGGAGCGGGGCGAGCCGCTGGACGGACTGCTCGGGAGCCTCGGTTTCTTGACGCCGATCTCTCGGGCCATGCTTCGCATGGGGTGCGGGCGAGGCAACCTCGGCCAGACGATGCTGAAAACGGCGGAGCATTACGATCTGAAGGTGCAGAACCTCCAGGCCGATCTCGGCCGCTTGATTGAACCCCTGTTGATCGTCGCTTTGGGCGTCACGGCGGGTTTTTTCATTGCGAGTCTCTACATGCCGCTCTTCCACATCGGAGACGCCATCGGATAGGAGTTCGGAAGGAAATGGCGACCGCCGCCGTCCAGCGCTTCAGGAATCCGGCCGCCGCCGGGCGATCTTTCCGGCGCGGGTTGACCCTCGTCGAAATGATCGTCACCATCACGCTCGTGACGATCCTGGCCATAGCCAACCTCCACGCCCTGGCGACGGCGCGGCGCGTCAGCAAGCGCGACGAAGTAATGACGGAGCTGGCCATGGCGGCCAATGCCCAGTTGGCCCGCGCGCGGGACCTGCCGTGGGGGCAGATCGCAGAAGGGACGTCGAGCATGGGGCCTGAGGAATTGAGGGCCTTGGGCCTGCCTGAGCCGTCGCAGGTGCGCGGAGAGATGACGGTGCGTCCGGTCCTCGGACCCGATCTTCTGGAGATAACGGTGCGCTTGGAACGCGAGACGATCATGGGACCAGCCGTCGTAACGCTGGCGACCTGGCGGGAGAAGGCGGAACGATGAAACCGCGCGAGATGCGACTCCGGAAGAAGCGGCGCGCAGTGACGTTGATCGAACTGTTCATCGTCGTCGCGATAGTGGCGATTTTCACTGTCGGCGTCGCGGGAATCTTCATCCGCATGATCCGCGAGACGGCCAAAGAGAGGCGCCAGATCGCCGTGCGGGAGGAAAGTCACTTGGTGATGGAAGCGTTCGTCCGCGACCTGAGCCGCGCCGAGACCCTCCTGTCGGTCTTTCCCCCGGTCCGGGCGGGCGACGCCGGAACCACCAACTCGACGGGAGGCGGGGCGCCCGTGCTGTCCCTGCGGCTTCCGGCCCGGGCGGAAGGCGAGTCGGAAAAGAGCATGCAGGTGGATTACGCGCGGCGCGGGGAAGAGCTCGAGCGAGTCGTGCGCGGGGAGGGGAACGGGGAAGTCCGCCGGCAAGTCCTCAGCAACAGCGTCGAATCGCTGATCCTCGAGCGACGCGGCGGCGTCCTGCACGTGGAGGTCACCTGCGCCCATAGGCCGGGATTGCAGCGCTTCGCCTCGACGCTGGCGACCGATTTCTTTGTGGGGGACCGTCTGCCATGAGGCCTGATCGAAGAGCTCGACGCGTGTGGCAGGCTTTTCCCTCTTCGCCCCGCCGCGGCATGGGCCTCATCCTGATCGTCGGCATGATCGGGTTTCTCGGAACGCTGGCGGCGTCGCTGGTGCATCTTTCTTTGGTCAAATACCAGCAGGGCGCCCGCCTGCGCGACGCGGTCGCGCTCGAACATCTGCTCCAAGGAGGTCTGGCGCGCGCCCGGGCCGAGCTGCGCCGCTCGCCCGACTACGCGGGCGCCGAGCGACTGCCCCTTGGTCCGGGCGAGGTCCGCATTGTCGTCGAAGCCGGCGACCGCAACCGACGCATTGTTGTGACGGCGGCCGTGCCGGGTTTCGCGAAGCCGCGGCGCGTTGAGAATGTGGGAAGGGACTGGCCGCTCGAACGTCCCCCGTCTCGCCGGAGGTGACAGGGAATGAGACTCCGCAAGGCGTTCACGCTTATCGAACTTCTCTTCGTTGTGGCCGTCATCGCCGTTCTCGCGGGGATAGCCGTTCCCAACTTTCTCGAAGCCCAGATCCGCACCAAGATCCATCGGACATTCGTTGAGATGCGATTGCTTGAGGACGCGCTGGGGGCGTACGCGCTGGAAGCCGGCGACTACCCGCCCAACGTCTATGAATGGAAGACCGACGCCCCGCCCGACAAGACGGGACAGGGCGACGCCGAAGGTCTCCTTCGGCTGGGGCCAGGACCGGTCATGCCCGGGCCCCGCATGCGCATGGCGGCGCCCGGCGCGCCGGCTCCAGCCCCGGGAGTCTACGGTCCGTCTCCATATCCGCTGGCGATGGAGGTGGAGGGCCGACGGATTCCCGTCGTGGCGGCCAATGCCGATACGCTCTGGCGCTTGACCACGCCCGTCGCTTACATCGGCTACCTGCCCCAAGACGTTTTCGCCAGCCGGCGGGGCACGCTCATGGGCTACTGGAATTTCGGCCGTCGCGCGGGCGCGATTCCTCCAGGGGCCGAAGAGGAAACCGATGCCACGCCTCGCGTCCTGCTGATTTCGGCGGGGCCGAGCCAGCTCCTCGACTCCGAGCTCACTAGCACAACCGTCCGCTTCCTGCCCTACGATGCCACGAACGGCACGACGAGCGGCGGCGACATTTACCTGTGCATCCCCTGAGACCGAAAGAAACCGGATCCAGTCAGGCGGCGCCCTCTCATCCGCAAGAGTCTCTAACAGAAAGAGAGAATGCGGAGGTGGCATGGGCATCTTGCCCATGAAACCCGGGCGGGACGCCCGCGCCGCCGAGAACGCCGCCTGGGCGAATCCCGGCAACGGCGGGCCGCCGGATCAATCCCGCATTGCTCTCCTGAGGGACCGATGGTAGAAGGTTCCAGGCCGTCGAAGCCACAAGAGAGGAGATCTCGACATGAAACGCCCGATCGTTTGCCGGTCAACGCCCGTCGCGTTTTCAGCGCTCTTTCGGATTCTGAGACAGCCGCTGGCGTCTCTACTAGCCGTGTCGCTCGCGGCAGGCGCCGCCGTCGCCGAGGACGAGGTTTACGAGGAGAACTGGGACTCTCTGCGCAAGCACCCGGTCCCGGAGTGGTTCCAGGACGCGAAGTTCGGCATTTACGCCCACTGGGGCGTTTACAGCGTGCCGGGCTACGGTTCGGAATGGTACCCGCGCAACATGTACCAGAAGGACTCCGACGTCTACAAGCATCACGCGGCAACGTACGGGGACCCGTCGAAGTTCGGCTACAAGGACTTTATCCCTATGTTCAAGGCGGAGAAGTTCGACCCCGAGGAGTGGGCCGAGTTGTACGAGAAGGCCGGCGCGAAGTTCGCCGGCCCGGTCGCCGAGCATCACGACGGTTTCTCGATGTGGGCGAGCAAGGTGAACCGCTGGAACGCGGCCGACATGGGACCGAAGCGCGACGTGACGGGCGAGTTGGCCGCCGCTCTGCGAAAGCGCGGGATCAAGATCGTCACGTCCTTCCACCACGCCTTCAATATCCAGGGCTACTACACCCCCGCCGAAGGATGGGACACGGCCGATCCGCGGTACGCCGACCTGTACGGCCAGTTCAAGGACCCCCAAACGGCCCATGAGCGCTGGTTCGCCAAGATCAAGGAAGTCATCGACAACTATCAACCGGATCAGATCTGGTTCGACTTCGGCCTGGCCCACATCCCCGACGAGTACAAGCGCCGCATGGCGGCTTACTACTATGGACAGGAAAAGAAATGGGGCAAGCCCGTCATCATCACCCGAAAGGGCGACCACCTGCCCGAAGGCGTGGGGGCGCTCGACATCGAACGCGGCAAGATGGGGGACCTCGCGCCGTTTCTCTGGCAGACCGACGATTCCGTGGCCCACAACAGCTGGGGTTGGGTCGGGAACCTGCAACTGAAGCCCGCCGAAGAGCTGGTCCATGAACTCATCGACATCGTGAGCAAGAACGGCGTGCTCCTGCTGAACGTCGCCCCCAAGGCGGACGGCGCGATCCCCGACGATCAGAAGCGCCTCCTGCTCGAGATGGGATCGTGGCTGAAGGTCAACGGCGAGGCGATCTACGGGACGCGTCCTTGGGTCCTCTACGGCGAAGGCCCCGGTCTCCGCGAGCGGGGCCGCGGCGCGGAAGGCAACAAGCAAGGTCCGGCGGCGCCATCCGCCGGGCCCGACGTGCGGTTCACGCGGCGGGGCGAGACGCTCTACGCGATCTCCTTGGGTTGGCCCGAGGGGGAATTGGCGCTGGGATCCGTGCGCGTCGCGAAAGCCGGGCCGGACGCCCAGGCGGCTCTGCTAGGAAGCGCGGAGCCCATCGGTTATCGCGTGGATGATCTGGATCGCCTCGTCATCACGACGCCCGATCTCGCCCCGGAAAAGCATCCTTGCCGTTACGCCTACGCCTTTCGCATCTCGGGCTTTGATTTGAGGGGCTTTCTCGCGGTGGCCGTGAAGGCCCACGAGGCCGTGCTGGAAGGCGAGAATATCCGACTCGAAGAGAAAACTCCCGGGAACCCCAACATTGGCTTCTGGAACTCGCCCGAGGCGCGGGCGCATTGGTTGGTGAAGGTCCCCAGGGCGGGAACGTACCTCTTGCGCGGCGACGTCGCGGCGGGGGCCGGCGACACCCAGCTCGCCGTCGACGTGAACGGACAGACGCTCACGGTCTCGGTCGCGAAAACGGCCGATTGGGCAATCCCGGTTGCGGCCAAACTCGGCTCGTTGCGCTTCGACCGTCCCGGCGTCTACCACCTGACGCTCCGCCCCGCCGATCCGACCTCCTGGAAGGCGGTCAATGTATGGGGCCTGGAACTCGGGCTGGTCCTGTGACGGTCCGGCTCAAG
This sequence comes from Sumerlaeia bacterium, assembly GCA_035527775.1. GTDB lineage: Bacteria > Sumerlaeota > Sumerlaeia > UBA8349 > UBA8349 > DATKZW01. The sequence continues at coordinate 5,394 of DATKZW010000767.1, forward strand.
CCATTCGAGAACGCGGAACCCAATCCGCCCTGCTCCTCGATTGTCGAGCGGCGGGGGACGGCGCCGGCGGCGCATGCGCTATATGCTTGCTTCTGCCATCGGATTGCGCCATCCTTCCCGTGAGGTGCGGAATGATGAAGACGATCTCCATTCGCGGCGTCGATGCGAGAACTCTCGAGGCGATCAAGCAAGCGGCCCGAGCGCGCGCCATGAGCATGAATCGTTTTGTCCTCGGCATCCTTCAAAGGACGGTCGGCACGCAAGGACCTCAGCCGACGGAATGCCACGACCTGGACGAGTTCTTCGGCACATGGGGCGAGGACGAGTACGAGAAGGTGACTCGCGCCGTT
>DATKZW010000768.1:0-8675 GCA_035527775.1 Sumerlaeia bacterium
GGAACGGGTCCTCGTGTTCATTCTTGCCAGAAAAGAGGGCTATGCCCGGGGCATCGCCAAGTTCTTCGGCGCGAGCTTGGATCCCATCCAGAAGCAGCTGGAGAAACTGGAATCGGGGGGCGTCCTCGTCAGCCGCACGGCAGGCAAGACGCGTCTTTATGAGCTCAATCCAAGGCACCCCTTCGTCCGGGAGTTGAGAAGTCTCCTGGAGAAAGCGCTCTCTTTTTACCCGGAGGATGAACGGGAACGGCTCGTGATGAACAGACGCCGGCCCAGAAGGCGAGGCAAGCCGCTGTGAAGCCGATCGGGGAAATGGCGGTTGCCGAGCTCGGGGCCTATGTCGCGAGCCACTTGCGGGGAAGGGACATCGATGTTGTGCTCTCGGGTGGGTCGTGCGTGTCGATCTACAGTCGAGGGACGTACGTCTCCATGGGCCTGGACCTGGTCAACACGCGCTTCGCGAAGCGCAAGAGGATTCGGGAAGCCATGGCGGAGATTGGCTTTCAGGAGCAAGGCCGGTCTTTCACGCATCCAGACACGGGTTTTCTGGTCGAGTTTCCCGCGGGCCCTCTCGCCGTCGGACAAGAACCGGCGCAAAGAGTCGACGAACTCACGCTCCCCACGGGAACCCTGAGGATCATCTCGGCGACCGACTGTGTGAAGGACCGGCTGGCAGGCTACTACCACTGGGACGACCGTCAGTGTCTGGCCCAGGCCGTCTTGGTGGCCCAGGCGAACGACGTCGATCTTGGCGAAATCGAGCAATGGTCCGATCGCGAGGGGAAAGGGGACGAGTTCCGCCGCATTGAGGAGAAACTGGCCAGAACATACATGGCGTAGGCGCCGGGCCGGCGCCCCTTTAGCGCTACTCGCCTCTCTTTCCCACAAACGTTTTCTTGATCAGCGTTTTCAGCGGCTTAGGCAGCATTCTTGACAAGCGCGCGCGGAATTCGTCCCGGAGCTCCGCGGAGCGCAATCTAACCTTGAGAATGAGGAAGTCAATCTCGCTGACGTCCGAACATCGCTTGGAGCTAATAACGGAAAAGAGATTGTAATGCGTTAGGTCATGTTCCGTGAATGACTCCGGCCTGCGCGCTCTGACAAACACCCCAGGCATCTCAGGATCTTGTTCAACCGTCTCAATCCGCAGATCGGAGAAGAGAATCCTCGCGTCATTGACCTCGTATCTCCAGAAATCAAACGGATGGCCGTGGTAGTCAAACCCGAGAGACCTGGAGGTTACAAGCAGAACACCGTAAGGTTTCAAGAGATTCTTCAGATTGGAGACCGCTCTACGCCAATCGCGAATATGCTCCAGAGTCTCGGCGCAGATGACCAGATCAAAACGCTCCTTGCCGAAACGATCGATCAGGTTCTCGGCGTTGCAGATCTCATCAACGCCGGGTCCGCTCTGGATATCGACTCCGATGTAACTCCCCGGATTGAAACGCTCAACAATGGGCCTGAAGGACCCGTTTATGTCGAGAGAGCCGACATCGATCACTTGCTTGCCTCTCACGTCATCTTCCCGAAGGTGAGAGAGGCCGAATTCGATGCAAGATCTGTGACACATAATGCGAGTTTCTCTTGCCTTACGGGTCCAACGCTCCGCGGCTCGCGCCCGCGGCTCAGCGCGCCGCTCTTGCAGACGCCGCTTCCGCGCGGGCGCGCTCCGCTCACGGGAAACCCCGAACCGCGGTTTCGCGGCTCAATACCACCGGAACCCCTCGGGGAAGAGGCTGACCATGACGTTCTTCATCTTCGTCAGCGCCAGCACGCCTTCCTTGCCGAGTTCGAAGCCGAGGCCGCTGGCCTTGTAGCCGGGATAAGGCGCGCTGGGGAACACGAAGTTGTGGAGGTTGAACCACACCGTCCCGGCGTTGATGCGCGGCACGAGAGTGTGAGCGGTGCGCAGGTTCGTGGTCCACACGCTCGCCGCGAGACCGTAGTCGGTGTCGTTGGCTAGTCTGACCATCTCATCGAGGTCCTTCGCCTTGACGGCGACGACGACGGGGCCGAAGATCTCCTCCTTCCAGATGCGCATCGAGGGCGTCACGTCCGTGAAAACGGTGGTCTCCATGAAGTTGCCTTTGGCGCACTCGCCTTTCCTGAGAAGGTTGCCGCCGCAGGCGACGGTCGCGCCCTCCTTCTTGCCCGACTCGACATAATCCATCACCGTCTTCAGATGATCGGCGTGGACGAGGGGCCCCATGCGGGTGTCCTCGGCGCGCGGCATGCCGATCTTGATCGCCTTGCTGCCCGCGATGAACTTCTCCATGAACTCGTCGTAGACGCTTTCATGGACGATGAGACGCGTCAGCGCGCAACAGCACTCGCCTTGGTTGAGATAGGCGCCGAAGAGGGTCCCGGCGACGGTTTCGTCCATGTCGCAGTCGGGCAGGACCAGCCCCGGGCCCTTGCCGCCCAGTTCGAGCGTGCAGCCTTTCAGGTGTGGCGCGCACTCGCCGTAGAGGCCGCGCCCCACTTCCGTCGACCCGGTGAAGGTAATCTCTTCGACGTTCGGCGATTCGGCGAAGACCTTGCCCGTGTCCGCGCCGCCCGCGGGGACGACGTTGAGCACGCCGGGCGGCACGCCCGCCTCATTGAAGAGTTCGCCGAACATGATGGTGGTCAGAGGCGCCCAGGACGCCGGTTTGATGACCATCGTGTTGCCCGCGGCCAGCGCCGAGCCGATCTTGCGCGAGGCGATGAGGAAGGGGAAGTTCCACGGAATGATGGCGCCGACCACCCCCAGGGGCTCGCGCACGGTGTAGTCGAAAACCTCATTGTAGGGGGAACATTTCAGGTCGCCGGCGATCTCGACGCAGATGTCGGCGAAGTAGTGCATCGTGGCCGCGGCGCTCGCCACGTCGACGTTCGCCGCCTCGAAGACCGGCTTGCCCACGTCGTCCGCTTCGAGCCCGGCGAGGAAGTCGAGGTTGTTCTCGATCGCCTCGCCGACCTTGTGGAGGTGTTTGCTTCGTTCGAAGGGCGTCATTTTGCCCCAGACGTCGTCGAAGGCCCTCTGCGCGGCGTCGATGGCCTTGCGCAGGTCGTCGGGCGTTGCCTTCTGGACGCGGGTGATCGGTTTGTTCGTCGCGGGGTTCAGGACCTCGATGGTCCCGCCGTCGGACGAGTTCACCCACTCGCCGTTGATGAAGAGTTGGTTTCTGATTTCCATTCTTCCGCCTCCTTCTATCTGGTATGCGTTGATTGCCTATCCCTATCCCGTTCTGCAAACCATTCCTCGTCCTCGTGATTGTGCTCGTAATCGATCGATAATGCCTCTTGCCCCGATCGCCTGTCGAGGCAATACCGGCGCGCTGTCAGCGCTCTGCCGCGAGAGCGGCGCTACGCGACCTCGATGACGGCTTGCGCGATCTCCTCGAATTCCGCTTCCGTCAGCCGCCGCTTGAGATCGTAGCCCTTGTCCTTGACCTTCATCACAATGTCCATGATCTGCTCGTCCGTGGCGGCAACGCCCATTTTCCGGAGCCCCAGCTCGATCGTCGGACGGCCGCACCATTTCCCGTAGACCAGTTCCGCCTCGGTCCGGCCCACGAGGTCCCAACGGAACGGATAGAGCGTGCAGGGGAAGGTGTCTTTGCACCTGAGGTACCACGCCGCCACGATGCCCGACTCGCTACGGAAGGTGTCGTCGCCCACGATGGGGCGATTCGGCCGGAGGGGAATGTTGCCGACCTTGCGCACGAGTTGCGAGAGTCCGTAGAGCATCTCGGTCTTCACGCCGCAGTCGCGGTCGTACATGGTCTTCAGCGTAAGCACAACGTCCTCGAGGGCGGCGTTGCCGGCTCGCTCGCCGATGGCGCTCACCGTGACGTGGGCGACCTCGGCGCCCGCCGCCAGTCCAATGATCGTGTTGGCGACGCCCATGCCGAAGTCGTCGTGGAAGTGGACCTCCAGGGGCTTGTCGATGCGCTGTTTGACCTTGCGGACCATGTAGTCGATCGCGTGCGGGCTGCACACGCCGAAGGTGTCGATGATGGCCAAACTGTCCATGTGGCCTTGGGTCGAGACGTCGTCGATGAGGTCGAGGAACCAGGCGAGGTCGGCGCGGGTGGCGTCGATGGGGAAGAAGACCGTGTAGAGACCGCGCTCTTTGGCGTGGGCCGTCGCTTCGATCGACATCCCTTTTGCCTTGTCCAGGGACCATCCATAGCAGCGTTCGAGGATCTTCTCGCCCGCCGGGATTTCGACGACCACGCCGTCGACGCCGAGGTCCGCCGCCCGGTCGATATCGTCGACCATGCAGCGCGAGAAAGTGAAGACCTGCGTTCCCCCGAGATCCATCTCGGCCAGCTCTTTGATCGCCTCGGCGTCCTTGCGATGCACGGCCGGCATGCCCGCCTCGATGCGGTGGACGCCCGCTTCGGCCAGCTTCCGGCCGATCTCGATCTTCTCGTCCTTCTGGAACGCGAGCCCCGCCTGCTGCTCCCCGTCGCGGAGCGTCACGTCGTGGATGCGGATCTTCTCGGGCAGGTCGAGACCCGCCACCACCTCCTCGTTGTAGTTCAGGTGACTCACAAACCACTTGTCCGTTTCCCACTTTGTCTCCGCCATTGTGTCGCTCCTATCCGTTCAAGATTTCGGGCGCCCCTCGGAACGAGACGGGCGCGTCGTCACAGTCCTTGCGCCGCGCGTTCTGGGGCTCGCATTCGAGCGTTCGTTCCGCCGTTCATGCCGGCGCTCTCCGACACCGCATCCCTTGTTTCCCCTAGAGGGCGCTCAGAACCTCAGGGTTCATCAAAGAAAGCGGCCTCTCGCCCCGCAGGATTCGCGCCATCTCCTCGGCCGCCTTGCGCTGCAGTTTCGCGACGGCGGCGCTCGAATACCAAGCGCTGTGCGGAGTGAGACTCACATTGTCGAACTTCTTGAGCGGATGCTCGCTTTTCACCACCGCCCCTTCGTCCTCCAACACGTCAAGACCGGCGCCCGAGACCTTCCCGTTTTCCAGGGCCCAAACCAAGGCGTCGGTGTCGACGATGGAGCCGCGCGCGGTGTTGACGACGATGGGCTGCTTGGCCATCTTCTCGAAGGCCTCGCGGCCGAGAAGGTGGCGCGTCTCCTCGGTGGCCGGGCATTGAACGAAGATCGCGTCGCACCTCGCCCAAAGATCATCGAGCGAAACGCCGCGACAACCGTCGATCTCTCCCGAGACGTTGGGGTCGCAGTAGAGAATGGCCGGGCCGAAGGGTCTCAGGCGTTGCGCGATGGCGCGCCCGATCCGGCCGAATCCGATCACGCCCGCGGTCATCTCGGTGATGCCCTTGAGCGGCTTGACGTACGACAGCGACCATTCGCCGCCTTTTACCCTCCGGTCGGAAAGCGCGATTTTCCGGGCGAGGCAGAGAAAATGGGCGAGAGCGTGCTCGGCGACCTCCTCGACGCAATAGTCCGGCACGTTCGCCACCATCACGCCGCGCTTGGTCGCCTCGGGCACGTCGATCGTGTCCGTCCCGATTCCGTAACGAACGATCGCCTTGAGGTCCGGGGCGTTCTCGAAGACCTCCCGGCCGATCCCGCCCAGGTACGTGTTCAGAAGGCCGTGCGCGCCGGCGAGGTGCGGTTTGAGTTCCTCGATCGACTTGCACTGGCAGACCTCCAGTTCGGCGTCCGCCGCCGCGAGCGCCTCGCGCTCCGCGTCGAAAGACTCAAAGACGTAGTCGGTCACGACAACTCTGAATCGGGCCATCTTGGGTTCTCCCCAACGCGTCGCGATGGACCCCCTTGTCCGAGTCCCACCTCGCGCTTTTAGGTCTTCCTCCGCCAGTCCGCGGCGCGCCGGAAGGAAACGCGATGCAAGAGATTGCCGCTCGCCTCGAGCAGACCGATTCTCTGTCCGCGCCAGCCGGCCTTTTGGTGCCCCCAAGAATGGCCGAGGCGCGGGGGCTTGTCAACGGAAAGAAGAAGGAAAACGACGGACCGCGCCGCCGGGGCCGGCCCAGCGGCGGCCTCATCTGGACGGGCTGCAGCTTCACGAAGCGCGCGGAAGCGAGGCGCGCCCCGCACGCTGGTCGCTTGGGATTCCCTTGACAGGCTTTCCTGGAGTGGAGTAGGACAGGCCCAGCATGGCATATAGAGGATGGCCCTGCACATGAACTCCCAGCGACGAGCCTTCACACTGATCGAACTCCTGATCGTCGTCGCCATCATTGCCATCCTGGCGGCGATCGCCGTGCCGAACTTCCTCGAGGCGCAGACCCGCGCCAAGATCTCGCGCGTGAAGTCCGACATGCGGTCCATGGCGACGGCGACCGAGGCCTACCGCGTCGACAACACGCAGTATCCCGCCTGGGGCCTGCCGTACTATGAAACGGGGAACATCATGTGGGTGACGCGGCAGATGCGCCTGACGACCGCGATCGCCTACATCACGTCTCTGCCGAAAGACCCGTTCCGGTCGGCGCACGACCACAATCCCGAGGGCATCTACGACTACATCGTGACCGAATTCCACACGCAAGTCCTCGGCGACACGTACTGGTGCACCCAGGACTCGACGACGCCCCTGGCGGACTTCCACGTCCTGGTCTACATCCGCAGCTTTGGACCCGACCAAATCCAGCAGTTCCCCAACGAAGACGGCAACGGCTGGCATCTGAACCAGGCCTACGATTCCTCGAACGGCACGAAGAGCGGCGGGGAGATCTGGGCCTTGATGCCGGGACCGAAGTACTATCCGTGAAAACGGGCTTGCCAAGGCCCACAGGAGACAAGGAGAGATTCCCATGGAGAAACGCAAGGCTTTCACGCTGATCGAGCTGCTGATCGTCGTCGCCATCATCGCGATCCTGGCGGCGATCGCGGTGCCCAACTTCCTGGAGGCCCAGGTGCGGTCGAAAGTCGCCCGCGCCAAGGCGGACCTGCGGTCCATCAACACGGCGCTCGAAGCCTACAACATGGACTACAACAACTATCCTCCCGACCGCTACGTCCACACCATCCACTATTGCACCATGCTGAGCACGCCGGTCGCCTACATCTCGAGCGTTTCGATGAACGACGCCTTCAACCCGGGCTGGGACCCTCAAGAGGGCGGCGGCAGAAACTGGCCGGACCAGGCGGGATCGTACCTGTACGTCAACTATGGTCCCTACTACGGCCCGCTCCGCAACTGGGGCCAAGACTACCATTCGAACTGGATGAGGAGGGGGTGCGTCATATCGAGCTTCGGGCCGGACCGCGAGCTGTCCTATCTGGAGCATTACCCCTATTACATCAACCATCCCGCCGAGGACCCCACCCATGCGTACAACGTGCATCCCGTCGACATGATCTACGATTCCACCAACGGCACGCGCAGCTGGGGCGATTTCGGCCGCGCCATCGGGGACTTGCAGTGCGAGGTCATCCTGGGGGGTTGAGGCGTCCGGCAAGGAATCCCGCAGCGGCCTTGGCTCTCGGTCGAGGCGCGCATCCACATTTCTCTTTGAGAAGGCGGTACAGAAAGGCGGAACGTATTATGTCTGCAAGGCGAGCTTTCACGTTGATCGAACTCCTCATTGTGGTCGCCATCATCGCGATCCTGGCCGCCATCGCCGTGCCCAACTTCCTCGAGGCCCAGGTCCGCTCGAAGGTCTCGCGCGCGAAGGCCGACATGCGAAGCGCCGCCACGGCGCTCGAGGCCTACGCCGTGGACTACGCCGTCTACCCCTCCGACCGGGGAGTCCATGCGCTCCAGTACGTGAGCATGCTGACGAGCCCCGTCGCCTACATCACGTCGGTCGACTTCCAGGACCCCTTCTACCCTCTGTGGAAGTCTCGGCCGCAGTTCGGCGACGTGCGGGGCTCTTATCTCTTCATCAACTACGACAGTTTATGGGGGCAGCAGATCCACCCCGACTGGACGAAAAACGGGTGCGTCGTCTCCACGCTGGGGCCGAACCGCATGCTGAACTATCTCGAGCACTACCCCTATTTCTACAATCATCCGAATCAGGGCTTCAATGCGCCCGCCCAGCTCGACTGGGACCCCGTGAACTACCCCGCCCCCGCCTACATCTACATGGCCTACGACTCGACCAACGGCACGCGAAGCGCCGGCGACATCGGCCGCGCCATCGGCGACCTGCGATGCCCCGACTGGATGGGAAGTTAGCGGCCCGGCGCGCAGAGCCATGGGTCCGCGGGAGTGTCTCTGAAAGACCGCAAGAGCGCCGGCGGGCGCGCCAGCCCGGCCACTATGGGGCCGGAGTTCCGGGCTTCCTATGTCTATGTCACGTTCGACGGATCGGCGTGGCAGCAGGGATGGCATCCGAGCTTCCGAAGAAGGGGCTGCACCCTGTCGAGTTGGGGCCCCGACCGCACGCACTCCTACCTCGAGCACTATCCCTATTATTACGAACATCCCGACGAACAGCCGACCTGGAGCTGGGCCGTGTCGCCGCCCCTCTACATCCACATGGTCTACGATTCGTCGAACGGAACGCGAAGCTGGGGCTCGGTCGGCCGCGCCATGGGGGATTTCACCTGTCCGCAGCAGGTCGGGGGATAAACGCGCGCGACCGAAGGGACCCGCCATGTGGCCAAGTCCTTCGGCGCAAAGATCCGAAGCAAACTGCCCGGCGGCGCCTTGAGCGGGACATCCGTTCGGCGGCAGTCGATATCTTCCCGTTTAGGATTCACAAGGTGAGATCGGGGGGACGGTCGTGACC
>DATKZW010000769.1:0-4117 GCA_035527775.1 Sumerlaeia bacterium
CGGAACCTTCGTGACGGGGTCCTGGCAGGTCGTCAACATGCCCACGAACGGCCTGAAGACCGATCAGGTCGTGAGCCGGGTCCGCGAGATCCTGGAGCGCCTTCCCGAGAATCAGGTCGTCGTCGGAGTGTCGATCGACGCGAAGGAGCGGCTCAACGACGAGATTCGGGGCGTGCCGGGGATCTTCCGCGCCGCCCTTCGAACGCTTGAGGAACTCGCGCGACTGAAAGGCGACTTCCCGAACCTGCGCCTCACCACGCTGACGACGATCATGAACGTCAACCAGGACGAGGTGGGCGATCTGCTGCGCGATCTCGCCGTTCGGGGCCACGCGGACTTCTTTTCCGTCGAGCCCTTGCGCCACACGCATCCGAGCGAGAAGATCGGGCCCCCGGACCCGGAAAAGGTCGCCGCGATTCACGCCATCTGCAACGAGCTGAGCCTCGCGTCGCTCCACGAGCGCTATCCCGAGGAGGCGGCTCTCATGCTTTCGCACATCCGCGCCCTGAACCGCGAGCAGATCCACGTGATGAAAACCGGCCGCATGCGGTTCGATTGCCTGGCGGGGGAGATCGCGGCCGTTCTCGAACCCGATGGCGTCGTGCGACTGTGCGAGTTGCTCGATCCCGTCGGCAACGTGCGCGACTTCGATTACAGTCTCATGGCCGTCCTTCAGTCCCGAGCCGCTCGCGAGCAGATCGGCGCCATCCGCACGCGAGATTGCTCGTGCACCCATTGCGTCAACGTGGGGCAGAGCCTTCCCTTCCACTTCCTCTCGGAGCTGGCGCGCCTGCGCGACCAACGGCGGATCGAGAAGAGGCGTCCTCCCGCGACCTGATCGCACTGGCCTCCTTAGTCCGCTCTACGCCGAGCGGTCACAGTTCGGCGATCGCCACCGGCCTTCCTTCCTCGGCGGAGCGGTCGGCGGCGAAGCAGAGGAGTTCCGTCTTGGCCGCGTCCTCGAGGTCGGGGAACGGTTGCCTGTCCTCGGCGATGCAGTCGAGAAGATGCGACGCTTCACCCTGGAAGGGGTGGTGGGCCACATCGGCGCTGTCGGGCAGAATGCAGGGGATCTTGAGGAAGTCGTTCTGTCCGGGGAAGAGGTCGGGCGCGTAGAGTTGGTCGTTGCGGATCGTGCCTTGCGTGCCGTAGACGCCAATGTTAAAGCGGTAGGGCATCTGGGCGTCGAAACTCGTCGTCGTGCGCCCGATCTTGCCGTCCTCGAACTTCACGTTCACGGAGATGGTTCCGGGGTACTCGATGGGGTTTTCGGTTTTGACCTGGTAGGCGCTGACTTCCTCGGCCTCGCTGCGGGCGAACCAGCGCAAGGCGTCCACGGCGTGACAGCCGGCGGTCTGGAGCGCCGCGCCGCTCGTCTCGAGCGTGCCGTACCACTTCTCATCGGGCGTCATCCAGATCCGGTGCAGGTAGTCGACCTCGACCATGAAGACGTTGCCGAAGACGCCGCGCTCGATGAGGCGGTCGATCGTCATAAGAAGCGGGTTCCAGTGGAGGACGAAACTGACGATGGTCTTGACGCCGCTCGTTCTCACCGCCTGCTGCTGTTTGCGGACATCTTCGAGGGTGATCGCGACGGGCTTCTCGATGAGGACGTGCTTGCCCGCTTCGGCCGCCGCGACGACGAATTCCGTGTGCGCGTTGTGAGGAGTCGCAACGACCACGATATCCACGTCGCTCCGCGCGAGCATGGGCTCGTGGCGCGTCTCGATGGCGCATTTCAGATCGTACTTGTCTCGATAGCGCTCGGCATTCGCCCGCTGGCGGCTGACGAGGGCGCGCACCTCGGAACGTTCGTCCTTTTCGAAGGCCTTAATGTGCTCCTCGGCCACCCATCCGCAGCCGATGATGCCGACTCCCATCTTCTCCATGGTTCCCACCTTCCATTCTTTGCCGTCGAGGGCGCTTGCGTCACTCCTTTGTCTCCCTGGGATCGGGGGCTGGTTCCCATTCCCCGGCAAGAATCGCCTCAACGATTCTCCTCGCTTCCTTGCGCGCCTCCTCAAGGACGGCTTCGAGTGCAACGGGAATCCCGCCCCTGCGCTTCGACTCGTCGGCGGTTTCCATGAACGCGAAGATCTCGAGGGTCTCTTCGGGGGCGATGGGCGGTTGTCCCGTTCGGAAGAACTTGACGATTTCGACGACGAGGGGGCGGTAGCCGGAGTAGGGGCCGGTGGGATGGATTCCCTTCGTTCCGAAGGCCGTGCCGCCGTAATCGTGCTTGCCGGCGCGCAGGCCGCGAAAGGTCCCGATGCGGTCGCCCGCCCAGACCCCCGTGACAAGGTCCGCGCCTTCCGTGTGAGCGCGTGCGACCGTGCGACACCCGGAACCCATGACGGTGTAAAGCATTTCGACGCCGTGGATGCCGTACCAGAAGAGGTCGGGATGGTGGGGCTCGATGGGACAGGGGCTGTAGACGTCGGCGCCGAGGACGTCGCCGATCTCTCCCCGGGCGACGAGCTGGGCGTTCTCGGAGTAGCGGAGCGAGGAGGAGGAGAAGAAGGGGGCGCTATAGTGTTTGGCGAGTTCGACGATGGCGATGGCGTCGACGAGGGAGCCGGCGAAGGGCTTGTCGATGAACATGGGCTTGCGCGCCCGCAGGACGGGGATGGCCTGCTCGAGGTGAGGCCGACCGTCAACGGTCATCAGCAAGACGACGTCGACCCGTTCGATCAGAGCGTCAATCGAATCGACGATCTCGACTCCCATTTCCCGGAGTTGGCTTGTATAGCTGTCGACGCGTTCGAGGCCGGAAGGGATGTCGCGCGTGCCTTTCGGGTATGCGGCGACGACCGGACAGCCGGCGACGTCCGGTTTTGCGTTCGGGTCGTTCAGGACTTCAGAGAACGCGCCGACGTGGCTCGTGTCGAGGCCGATCATGCCGGCGCGGAACTGGGGAGGCCTGTCGGCCGGCGCCTCTGAGTCGGCCGGCGCCGCGGTCGCGCCGAGTCCTCCCAAGAGGAGAGACAGAAGCAGGGGACGGCCATTTCGTCGTCCGAACGTGGCGTTTCTCATGGTTTTCCTCGCGGGACTATTCCTCGCGGACGCGGATCTTGCGGAACTCGACGCGAGAGCCGTGCCCGAGGAAGCCGATGTGGCCCTTAGTTCGCTTCAGCCCCGGATGGTTCTTCCCGTCCATCGCCTCGGACGCGTCAATCTGACTCAGATCGGCGTCGACGATCGTAACGCCGTTGAGGTTCACGGCAATGTGCGGTCCTTTGGCGATGACCTCTTGAGAGTTCCATTCGCCGATGGGGCTCAGGCGCCCGCGCTTCGCGGGGACTGCCCCGTAAATCGATCCGTGATACTGATAAGGCTGCAGGTCTTTGTACTGCTCGGCGGTGTCGTCCAGGATCTGCAGTTCCATCCCGTCATAGGCGGCGTTGCCCGTCAGAGGGGCGCGAATGCCCAATCCGTTGTTGGCGCCGGGAGCGAGTTTGAAATCGAACCGCAACGTGAAATCACTGTACTCGTTCTCCGTGTAAAGGTTGCCGCCCCCTTGCGCCGGACAGACGATCTTCTCGTCCTCAGCCAGGTATCCTTCGGTCGCGCCGGTCCAGCCGGTGAGATCCTTGCCGTTGAAGAGCGAGGCAAAGCCCTTCTGCCCGGGCGCGGGTTTCACCGCGGATTCTGGAATCGTACCCGCGGCGTAGACGCGGAGTTCGACTAGGTGGACCGCCGGGGCCATGCTGTTTCGCTCGACGTTAATGCGGACGCACCTCGCTTGCAAGGGCGCAAAACGGTGCATGACGCCCTCGGGCGTCGAGACGTTCGTGTTGCGGCTCATGTCCACAATCGTCTTCCAGTTGCGCCCGTCGGGGGAGGCGTCCACCGTGTACTGGTAGTAGCGCTCCTCGTCCCAATAGAGAATGACGTGGACCGTATCGATGGCGGCGGCCTGCTGAAGGTCCACCTCGAGGGACGCGGGCCAGCTGACGCCGAACCAGGCCGAGTTCCGATCGCGGTCCCCGTCCACGGCGCGCTCCGGCGTGTTGTTGCCCTGGTGGGGCACGGATGTTTTCACCGGCTTGTCATAAGCCAGATCTAGCAGCGTCCCGATGTAGTCGCCGACTTGCTCGCGAACCTTGTCGTCCTTGCA
>DATKZW010000770.1:0-18039 GCA_035527775.1 Sumerlaeia bacterium
ACGCACGCCGCGCCGAGAGAAAGGGGTTCGGGTATTTCCAGCGGCGTCATGGCGGCGAGGGGGTCGCTCTCGAGTTGGACCGTTATCCTCGTGCGGCCATTGGGGGCGGGGGAGATCGTTGCGGCCAGGTCTCGCAGACCGTAGGTTCTCCCCTCTCCTATCCGGTACTTCGCGCCGGAGATCCTTACGTTTGCCGGGACCCAAGGCGGGAGCGTTTCCGGGACGGCAAAGGCGCCCGCTTCTTCGGGCTTCGTTTGCCGAGGGGCTGCGGGAGCGGACACAGCGACCTTGAGGGCGCGGATCTCGGCGTCATCGAGATCGACTCCCGCCAGGTCGATTCCGCTGAAGCGGGCGGCCACGACGTCGCGCAGATCTCGGTAACTCAAGCGCGCCCGTCCGATCCGAGCCGCCGGCGTCTGGGCGCCCGGCCGCCTGACTTCGACCTTCTCGAGGACGATTCGGCCCAAGGGGAGCAGATCCAAACCCCCGATGGAAACATCGACGCCAACCTGGCGTCGGCTGATCCACGGTATGAGGGGAGGAATCCAGAGGCTCGCGGTTAGGAAGACGAGGCAGCAGCCGACGACGATCCCCGTGCCAAGAACGAGAAGCCACCGAAGGAAACGCGAGCGGCGGCTCTTCCTACCTGGCGCGGGTTCTGGGCTTTGGGGGTTTCCGGAGACCGCCGGCATTTCACCGATGAGTCGCCTTAGCTGGGAGAGTGGCCGTTCCGTCTATCGCCGGATCAGATTGTCATGTTCCGGTCTTCGTGTACAGCATAATCCAGCAGGGGCGGACTTGCGGGGAGCGTTCCGGGCCACGGCTCGTTGAGAACCGGTCGGCGTGAAAATAGAAAATAGGGGACAGAAAATAGGGGATAAAATAGGGGACTAAAATAGGGGACAGGTTATTTTTTAGTTTGGCATTTCTGCCTCGCGGGTTCCAGAATCCCCTCATGGCCCGATTCGCGCGCGTCGTTCTCACCGATCTTCCCTGCCACGTCACCCGCCGGGGCAACCGGCGCGACGACGTGTTCTTCGCGCCGGAAGATCGCGACCAGTATCGCCGATGGCTGCGAGAATACGCCGATCGCTACGGCCTGGAGATTTGGGCCTACTGCCTGATGACGAACCACGTCCACCTCGTCGCGACGCCGCGCCGACAGGACGCCTTGGCCCAAGCCATCGGCCGCGCGCACATGCGCCACGCCCGCCGCGTCAACCGCCGGCAGGGCTGGAGCGGCCATTTGTGGGCCAACCGGTTCTACTCGACCGTGTTGGACGAGGCGCGCCTGTGGACGGCGGCGAAGTATGTGGAACTCAATCCCGTGCGCGCGCGCCTGGTCGAGCGGGCCGAGCATTATCCCTGGTCCAGCGCAAAGGCCCATGCCACCGGCGCGCCGGACCCGTTGCTTTCCGCAAGACGCCCGTTCCCGGACCCCGAGCGCGTGGGGGATTGGGGAGCGTGGCTGGCGTCGGGTCTGGCCGAGGCCGACGAGAAGTTGCTCCGCGCCAACACCTACACGGGCCGACCGACGGGCGGGGAGGATTTCGTGGCGAAACTGGAGCAATTCCTGGGACGCCTACTCCGTCCGCGAAAACGGGGAAGAAAGGCAGGGAGGGATGTCGAATAGAATAACCTGTCCCCAATTTTGCAATTTTGCCGTTTGCCCGTCAGCGTTCTCTGCGCCGCCATCCGTCTGATCCGTCTTACCCGTGTCATCCGTGTTCCATTCTTCTCGGGCGGGGGATGGAACACGGATGCGACGGATCGAGCGGATTTCGCGGATTCTCGCGTGGCCTCCTTATTCCCAGGATGTTTCCCGTCAGAGGCCTCTTGGAATCTTCAATCGCCGCAACCGGCGAACGCAATGCCGGCGGCCCGGCGGCCCGGCGCCTTGATTCCGAAGATCCTTGACACTTCCGGGGGCTGCTTGCTACGATCCGGCTCGAAGCAGAAGGGAACCTTGGGAGGGGAGCACAGTCTAAATCGCAGGGGGATCGGATGGAGCGCCTCTTCAGGCGAAACGAGATCCCACGCTGCAAAGGAATCCGGAAAATGAGACACCTGCAGAAAGCCATCTCGGTGTACGCTCTAGCGGCGATTCTCGGATTGACCGCGCTGGCGTGTCTTTACACCAAACATGACATCCACGTGACGCTGGACATCCGGCACATTCAGGAGACGGCCACGGACATCGAGGACGTGGTGAGCGGCGAGAAAGAGTTGGGGCAGTTGGAGGAGCAGAGCGGGGCCGCGCTGCTGGCGTCCCCTCGTCCGGGACTGGCCGCCTTGTTCAGTCTCACGACCGCGGCCTGCGCCGACGAGGACGACGAGGGCGACGAGGCGAAAGTCAAGAAACTCACGCCCGCCCTCAAGAAAGCGATCGAGAACCGTAAGAAACGGTTCGAGGAGATCCGCAAGTACAAGTCCGCGGGGGCGATCGGAGAGAACAATGCGGCGCTCCTTGACGAGCGTCCCTCTCCCCTTCTGAAGGACGAGAAAGAAGGGCCGAAGATCAAGGCCCTTGTGAAGGCCGAAAACGCGGACCGTATGACGATCTACAAGGAGATCGCCGGGCGGAACGACGCCAAGCGACCCGAGGACTTGGCGAAGATTCAAAAGGCCTGGGCCAAGATCCATCGTGAGAAATCGAAACCGCGCGACTGGATCCAAGCGCCCGAAAAGAAGGAGTATTACGAGGATTTCCTCAAAGAGAAGTGGGCGAAGAAGCTGACCGATAAGCCGAAGCCAGGCAGTTGGCTTCGCATGCCGTGATTGCACGGAAAGATCTTCCGCTTTCCCTTGTGGCACAGTTGCCCCGGCTGTGATTTCTCGTCGCACCCGGCGAGCGCGCCCTTTTCCGGAAGAGCCGCGACAGTCCGGCCGGACGGTTGTGAAACCGTCCCGGAGAACCCTTGGGTCCACGACCCATCAGAGTAAGGAAGGAACGATGGCTGACAAGATCCAAACCCTCATATTCAGCGGCGCCAACAACCACGCGTGGAAACTCTCCACGCCTCTCGTCTGGCTGTTGCTGGGCCGCTCGGGACGCTTCGACGCGACCGTCACGGTGAGTCCCTCCGACGCGCTCGAGGATGAATCGCTCGTGAATCGGACGGACCTGTTCTTCTCCGACTACAACGGTCCGGATTGGAGCGAGGTCGCCAAGGCCAACCTCGAACGGGCCATCGAAGCCGGGAAGGGGCTGGTCATTCTGCATGCCGCCGACAACAGCTTCGAGGGATGGGTGGCGTACGAGAAGATGGCGGCCCTCCTCTGGCGCAAAGGGACGGGCCACGGCGCGTTCCACGAGTTCCCCGTCACGATCGTCGACCGCAAGCACCCGATCACCAAGGGCCTGCCGGACTTCCGAATCACGGACGAGCTCTACCACAAACTCGTTCACATGCACGACGCCGAGCATCACGTCTTGGCCACAGGGCATTCCTCGACCGAGAGCGGCGGCACGGGCCAGGAGGAACCGGTGATGCTAACGACGCAATACGGCGAGGGCCGCGTGTTCCACATGGTTCTGGGACACATCTGGGAAAGCGACACCCCCGATTTCACGGCCCTGGACAACGCGCACTTCCGGCGAGCCCTCCTGCGCGGCTGCGAATGGGCGGCGACCGGCAAGGTGACTCTCCCGTAAAGCCTATCCCAGAACCCCGTAACGCGGGCCTCTTGCGCGCAGTCTCGCGGGCGTCTCGCCCGGGAAGACGAGTCGTCGTCCGCCCGTGATCTGCAAGATGCGCTCGAGAGACATCCGTTCGCTGGCGTTTGCGTAGAGGACCTGGTCCGGACGCAAGCCCTCGAAGTAACGCGCCAGGTCCTCCGAGGCGCGGTCGTTCGTCTGAACCGAACGCAGGGATCGCATTTCGCGCCAGACGGGAATGTGCTGCGCGTGGGCGCCGCAGAGGTGGATCATGCCGCCGCGCGGATAGACCGAGAGGAGTTCGTCGTCGAGGGGCGCGATGAATTCGCGGTACAGATCGGCGGATAGGAGCTGCGTCGAGCATCCGCAGAGTTGACCGAACCCGGGCGGCTGGAATCTTCCGGACGCCGCGATGCACTGCAACCGTTCGAGAGGGACGTTCCGCAGATACCAGCGGTGGAGATCGCACAGGACGCCGTTGATAACCGCCAGATCGCGGCGCGCCGCCTCGGGCTCCAGCATCATGGCTTCGATAATTCGCTGGCCGTAAAGGTTGACGGCGATGTTCAACGCGCTGGCGATGGTGGGGAGAGCGAGGGAAACGGCGGCGGGGGCGCGCTCGAGAAAAGCCTCGGCAAAGGCTGTGACGGAGCGCCATGGACGGGCGTTTTCGGGATCCGGCCGCTCGAGTTCCCCGACCGGCGCGTCCAGGCAGCGCATCTGCCACCCGCCGTCCGGCAGTTGAAAAACCTCCGCGCCGAACAGGGAGTCGACGAAATGCACTCCGCGAGGATTGTAGTTGGCGATGAGCGGGCGAAACACGTCGGGATCGAGGGCGCGCTTCGCCTCACCGACGAGCGCTTCGAGGGCCTGGTCCAGCCACGCTTCCGCATGCGGGATCACCTCTTCCGTGGACTGTTGGATGCCTTGCAGGAGGAAAACGCGCTCCCCCTCCTCGCCGGCGAAGAGGGCCTCGAGGCGCGCGACATGGAAACCGCTGATCTCGAGGAGTCCCGGATCGGACAGGATCGAATGCGGCGGAATGCGATTCGGCAAAACCCGATTCCTTGCGCACGCCGTCTCGGGGCCAGATTCGTTCTGAGAGACCGGCGGGGCGATCACGGCGCCGGCGGCGTCCGGGCGTCGCTTCAGAACTGCGAAAAGAGATGGTCGTCGGCCTTGGTTCCTGGGGAGGCGGCGCCGATGGAACACTTGGCCATGTAGCCGAGTTCGCCGATGATGTACTCCCCCCCAGCAGGACAGCGGGGCAGCTTCTTCACGCCCATCTCGTCGAGGATGCGGTTGAGGGGAACCATGCCGGTCGTAATGCCGGCCTTCTGGGCGGCGGCGCGCTTGCACGACTCGATCCACTTCAGGTTCTCGCGGCACTTCCGCGCGGCTTCCATATTGCCCGGATCGAGCGCCCCTCCGAGTTCCCCCACTTTTTTCACGGCAGCCTTAGCGTCGTAAGCGGCGGACTGGACGCGGCGTTTCTCCCGCTCGGTCGCGCCAAAGAAATACCACGCCCCCCCACCCACGAGGCCGAGGATCACGGCGATCTTGACCATATTGTTGATCAGGCGGTTCACTCTCCGCGCCCTCCCGGCGCCGCTTCCCGTTGCGCCGACTGTGCGTCTCGCCGACCCCGGCAGATCGAGGAAAGCGGACCGGACCGCCGGGGAATGGTTTTCTACCACAATACGAATTGACATTTCCACCGGAACGTGCCATCTTCTGCGGTTGCAGCGCGTCGTTGCGTCAAACGAAGGCCGCGCGTCCCCCGCCGGCCGACCGGAAACCAGCTCTGGATCCCTTCCCCCGCGAGGTACAACGAACGAGAGAAACCGCAAACCGGCCCCCGCGCCACCCGGTCTGGTTCCGAGGCGCAGCACCCAACGCGGCGTGACGCGAACCTCAAGGGAGATCTCCCGCCGGGGAGCTCTCGGCAAGGATGGAGCGACTCAAGTGTCTGATTCTAAAGGAGATACGACGAGATGACTCGCAACATGGTGATGATCGACGGAAACACAGCCGCGGCCACGGTGGCCCACGCCACCAATGAGGTCTGCGCCATCTACCCCATTACCCCCTCCTCGAACATGGGCGAAACGGCCGACGAACTGAGCGCGGCTGGCGTGACCAACATCTGGGGCACGATTCCCGAGGTGGTCGAGATGCAATCGGAGGGCGGCGCCGCCGGGGCCGTGCACGGCGCCTTGACCTCCGGAGCGCTGACGACGACCTTTACGGCCTCCCAGGGCTTGCTGCTGATGATCCCGAATATGTTCAAGATCGCCGGCGAGTTGACCCCGACGGTCTTCCACGTCGCGGCCCGCTCGGTGGCCGGTCACGCTCTGTCGATCTTCTGCGATCACGGCGACGTGATGTGCACCCGCACGACGGGTTTCGGCCTTGCGGCTTCGAGCTCGATTCAGGAGATCATGGACTTCGCCCTCATTATGCAAGCCGCGTCGCTGGAGTCGCGGGTCCCCTTCGTCCACTTCTTCGATGGTTTCCGCAACTCGCACGAGGTGCAAAAGATCGAGGAAGTCGATCGGGAAACCATGCGCAAGATGATCGCCGACGATCTCGTCATGGCCCACCGCGCCCGCGCCTTGACGCCGGACCGGCCTTCCATCCGGGGCACGTCGCAGAACCCGGACGTCTTCTTCCAGGGCCGCGAGACCGTCAACAAGTACTACGCCGCCGCTCCGAGCATCGTGCAGAAACAGATGAATAAGTTCGCCGAGATCACTGGCAGGCAGTATCGCCTCTTCGACTACGTCGGCGACCCCAAAGCGGAGAAGATCATCGTGATCATGGGCTCGGGCGCCGAGACGGTTCACGAGACGGTCGAGGACCTCGTTGCCAAGGGCGAGAAGGTGGGCGTCGTGAAGATTCGCCTCTTCCGCCCCTTCGACGCGAAGACCTTCGTCGCCGCCCTTCCCGCGACGGTGCGAGCCATTGCCACTCTCGACCGCACGAAGGAGCCCGGCGCGATCGGCGAGCCGATCTACATCGACGTGCGCACCGCCATCGGCGAGGCGCAGAGCGAGAAGTGGATGCCGGGCCCCTATCCGCGCGTCCTGGGCGGCCGCTACGGCCTGGGGTCGAAGGAGTTCACGCCGGCCATGGTGAAGGCGGTCTTCGACAATCTCGACGCCGAGAAGCCGAAGAACCACTTCACGGTCGGCATCAAAGACGACGTGACGGACACAAGCTTGGAGGTCGGCGAGTGCCAGATCCAGCAGAAGGGGCGCTTCGAGGCCATGTTCTACGGTCTCGGCTCGGACGGCACCGTCAGCGCCAACAAGAACTCGATCAAGATCATCGGGGACGAGACCGACAACTACGCGCAAGGCTACTTCGTCTACGACTCGAAGAAGGCCGGCGCCGTCACGGTTTCCCATTTGCGCTTCGGCCCGGAGCCGATCCGCAGCCCCTACCTCTGCACGAGGGCGGACTTCGTGGCCTGCCACAACTTCTCGTTCCTCGAGAAGTACGACATGCTCGACGCCGCCAAGGAGGGCGCCGTTTTCCTGCTCAACAGCCCCTTCGGCCCGGACGAAGTCTGGGACCACATGCCCGATGAGGTCGAGCAGCAGATCATCGCCAAGAAGATCCCGTTCTACGTGATCGACGCCATTAGCCTGGCCAAAGAGCTGGGACTCGGGGTCCGCATCAACACCATCATGCAGACCTGCTTCTTCGCCATCTCGGGCGTTCTGCCCACCGACCAGGCCATCGCGTCGCTCAAGAAGGCGATCAAGAAGACTTACGGCAGCAAGGGCGACGAAGTCGTGCAGATGAACTATAGGGCCGTTGACGGCACTCTGGCCGCTCTTCATCAAGTCAAGGTCCCCGAACGACCCGCCGGGAAGCTGGTCAAGCCTCCCGCAGTCCCGGCGAATGCGCCCGACTTCGTGAAAAACGTGACGGGCGCCATCATCAGCCAGCGCGGCGACAGCCTGCCCGTCAGCGCTTTCCCCGACGACGGGACTTGGCCCTCGGGCACGACGCGTTATGAGAAACGCAACATCGCCCTCGACATCCCCGAGTGGGTCCCGGATCTCTGCGTCCAGTGCGGTCAGTGCTCGCTGGTGTGCCCCCACGCCTCCATTCGCGTCAAGGTCTACGAGCCCCAGTATCTCGAGAAGGCCCCCGCCGAATTCAAATCGACCGACTCCAAAGGCAAGGAGTTCCGCGGCAAGAAGTACACGGTTCAGGTCGCGCCCGAGGACTGCACGGGATGCGGCTCGTGCGTGTTCAACTGCCCGGGCCGCGAGAAGGCCGAACGCGACAAGGGAACCAACCACCGCATCCTCGACACGGTGGTGAAGGCGACGGAGACCGGCCGGCGGGCGATCAACATGACGCCGCAGACTCCCCTCCGTGAACGGGAAGCCAGGAACTTCGACTTCTTCATGAGCATCCCCGACATGGACCCGAGCCTTTACAACAGGGCCACGGTCAAGGGGAGCCAGTTCGTCCGTTCGATGTTCGAATTCTCGGGCGCCTGCGCCGGGTGCGGCGAAACGCCGTACGTCAAACTCGTGAGCCAACTCTTCGGCGATCACGCCATGATCGCCAACGCCACGGGCTGCTCGTCGATCTACGGCGGCAACCTGCCCACGACTCCATGGACTACGCGCGAGGACGGTCGCGGGCCCGCCTGGTCGAACTCGCTCTTCGAGGACAACGCCGAGTTCGGTTACGGCATGCGACTGGCCATTGACCGGTTCAACACCTTCGCCAAGGAGATTCTCGAGGAACTCATCGAGAAGGAGACGGCGCCCGGCATCGCTCAGCACAAGGATCTTTTCAAGGCGATTCTCGAGGCCGACCAGTCCACCCCGGTCGGCATCGAGGAGCAGCGCCGCCGCGTCGCTCAACTCAAGGAGATTCTCGCGTCGGGTTCGATCGAGCGGGCCCGGCAGCTGGCCTCGGTCGCCGACTACCTGGTGGCGAAGTCGGTTTGGATCATCGGCGGCGACGGATGGGCTTACGACATCGGCTACGGCGGCCTTGACCACGTGCTCGCCTCCGGCCGCAACGTCAACGTTCTGGTGGTAGACACCGAGGTCTACTCCAACACGGGCGGCCAGGCTTCCAAGGCCACCCCGCTCGGCGCCGTGGCGAAGTTCGCCGCCTCGGGCAAGCCGCAGATGAAAAAAGACCTGGGGCTCATGGCGGTGACCTACGGCAACGTCTACGTCGCCGCCATCTCGATGGGCGCGAGTCCGGCCCAAACGGTGAAGGCCATGGTCGAGGGGGAAGCCTACAACGGCCCGTCGCTCATCATCGCCTACTCGACTTGCATCGCCCACGGCATCAACATGGGAAAAGGCCTGGCGAATCAGAAGGCGGCCGCCCAATCGGGCCACTTCCCGCTCTACCGCTACAATCCCGCCTTGGTTGCCCAAGGCAAGAACCCCTTCCAGCTCGACAGCAAAACGCCGACTCAGAAGTTCAGCGACTTCGCCATGAGCGAGAACCGCTTCCGCACGCTTACCAAGTCGAAGCCCGAGCGAGCCAAGGCGCTGATGGAGGAAGCGGATCGGCGCGTTGCGGCCAAGTTCGATTTCTACGCCAAGCTGGCAGGCCTGGAACCTTACGTCCCGGCCGCCGCCGGAACGGGAGCGGACGCGACCGCCGCCGGACCGGAAACCGAGGTGGCGCCGTCTTGACGTCTCGGCCCAAGTCCTGGCCTGGATTTGAAGTGATCGGCCCAGACGGCCTCCTCGACGAGATCGAGGCGGCCGTTTGGGCTGTTTTTGATGAAGGGGAGGTGTTGGGCGCCGCGCGGGGACTGTGGCGCGAAAGCGTCAGGCCTTCGGACCACGGGAGTGCGGGATATCCGGACGAAGCCTCCCGGGACCCTAACGGCGAAGGGGGCGCCGCCGGGAGTCTGAAGATCTACATCGCCCCCGAGGCGGACGCGACGGCGTGCGCGAGCCGTTTGGCCGGACTCCTGCGAGGATTCGCGCCCGATGATTCGGGCGACGCGCTCTGGGAACTCCGACCTCTGTCCACCGCCGACGAGGATTGGGCCGTTCTATGGAAGGAGTTCTTCCGTCCCATCCGCGTCTCGAAACGTCTGGTCGTCATTCCGGCGTGGTGGGACGAAGGGAAGGCGCTCGCCGAGCTCGCGGCGGAGGACCCAACCGGACGCTCGCACTCTACCCGCGAGAACGTTGGGAGATGCCTCGCATCCCCCAGGGGCGCTCAAAGCGCGGCGGAACAGAGCCCAGCGAACGGATCGCCCGTCGGAGACGGCCTCCCGCATTCCACCCCAGCGCGGGAGGGGGCTCGTCCTTCCCGCGCCGCCGGCTTTCCGCAGTCGCCAGACGAGCCCGTCGTGCTCCGCATCGAGCCGGGTCAGGCCTTCGGGACGGGCTCGCACCCCACGACGCAGCTGTGCCTTCGAATGATGGAGAAGGCCCTGCGCCCCGGCGCCCGATTGCTGGACTTTGGAGCGGGTTCGGGAATCCTCTCCTTCGCCGCCGTCGCGCTCGGGGCCCAGGAGGTCCTCGCCGTCGAGGCGGATCCCGTTTGTCTGGAGAACTTCGAGGAGAACGCGCGTCGCAACGGGATGGAAGGGCGCATTGACTACCGCATCGGATCGTCCGAGCGCCTGCAAGACGACGAGCGGTTCGATCTCATCGTCGTGAACGGCCTGCCGCACCGTGTGGCTTCACACTTCGAGGCTCTGGCCAAGCATCTGGCGGCGGAGGGAGGGTTCATCGCTAGCGGTTTCCTCAGGGACGAGGTCGACGAGGCGAAGGCCCGCCTCGCGAGCGCGGGCCTGACGGTCGAGTCGATGGAGAGTCAAGAAGAGTGGAGCGCGGCGTTCGCGCGTCGGCGCGCCTCAAGTTCCTCGGGAGGGGCAATACAGCCTTAGAGTCCCTGAGTCTCCCCCCTCTATTCGCGGCCTTTCACCCCCCGAGCGGGATCTCGTGAACCGTGACGGGCTGGCGAATGCCATGGAACTTCACTTTCTCGCCGGCTTTGGCGGCGTACGCGGCGCCGACGGCTTCCACCACGACGGCCGTCGCCGCGACGCCGCTCGAGGCATGCGTCTCGGCCCATTGCATGGTCAGGAAGGCGGCGTTGACGGTCTCGCCCATGACGTCGGGGCGGGCATAGTCGGGGTGGCCGACGGCGCCAAGGTAAACGGAACCCGAAGCGAGGCCGATCTTGAGCGCTTCGCTCGTCGTGCGGCGCGCGAGGCGCGCGGCCTCGAGGGCGCGCCGTTGGTGTTCGGCGCCGGAAAAAAAGCAGAGAAACTGATCGCCCATGTACTTGATCGGGACGCCTTCGTGACGCAGAACCGCTTCGGTGAGCTGGTAGAAGAGGCCGTTGGCCCAGGCGGCGAAATCGCGCGGGTCCATGGCCAGAGACTTCTCGAAGGCGCCCAGGACGCTCGAGGCGAACACCGTCGCCTCGAAAACGTTCTGCCGCGGATCGTTGCGTCCGAGGAGCCAATCGACGGAGACCCCGAAGAGCGTCGCCAGCTTGCCCAGGAGCGCGATGTCGGGCGCGTTCTCGCTCCGTTCCCACTTCGAGACGGCCTGGGGGCTGACCTGGAGGGCGTTGGCGACGTCCTGTTGCTTTAGCCCGCGCTTCTCGCGCTGAGAGCGAATGCGGTTCGCCAATTCCTGGAGCAGCATGTCGGGAGTCCTTGTCGCGGTTCTCTGTCGATCCGGGCCGCAATCATAGTGGAACCGCCGCTTGATGGCAATGGCGCAGTTGCCGTTTGGCGTGTGGTCGGTTCGGCGGTTCGGAACGCGGCGCCGCGGCAAATAGTTTTTGCCATCGTCGGCGAATTCGGGCATAGAATGAGGCGTGCGCCGGCCCTTCTTGTCGTTTGCGGGAAGGCGCGTCGGGACAATGGCTGAATTAGCGGTAGTCATCCCCTGTCTGAATGAGGCGGACAATCTCGAAGCGCTGCTTCCGCGGATTGCCTCGGTGGTCGCGGAGCTGGGCGTTTCGAGCGAGACGTTCGTCGTTGACGGCGGGTCGGTCGACGGCAGCCCGGAGGCGGCCGAACGGTTGGGGGCGAAGGTGATCGTTCAGAAGGGCGCGGGATACGGCGGCGCGCTCCGGACCGCCTTCGAGCGGATCGACTCGCGCTACCTCGTCACCCTGGACGCCGATTTTTCGCACCCCCCGTCGATTCTCAAGTACCTCTACGAGATGCGCGATGGGGCGGACATCGTCATCGCTTCCCGTCGGGTGCAAGGAGGGCACGCCCGGATGCCGTGGACGCGCAGAATCCTGAGCGGCGTTCTCAACGAAGCGTTCCGTCGCGTTCTATCGCTGCCTTTCCGCGACATGTCCAGCGGCTATCGCCTGTACCGCCGCGAAATTCTGGCCGGCCTCGACCTCAAGCACTCGACCTACGCCGTTCTCCAGGAAATCCTGATCAAGGCCTACTGCGCCGGGTACCGCATCGTCGAGATTCCGTTCCATTACCTGCCGCGCCGCAGCGGTCAGAGCCACGCCCGCCTATTCCGTTTCGGCCGAGACTACTTGGCGGTCCTTTGGGAGATGTGGAAAGTGCGCAACAGCGTGGCCAGCGCCGACTATGACACGCGGGCTTTCCGCAGTCGCATCCCCTTGCAGCGGTGGTGGCAGCGGCAGCGCTACCGAATCATCCTCGAATTCATCGGCGACCGCCTCAGCGTCCTCGACGCGGGATGCGGCTCGACGCAGATTCTCAACGGCGCTCCGCAGGCCGTCGGACTCGACCTCCAACTCTCGAAGCTCCGCTTCATGCGCCGCCCCGGCCGCCGGCTCGTCAACGGCAACGTTCTGGCTCTTCCCTTTCGCGATGCAACGTTCGGGGTGGTGGTTTGCTCCGAGGTCGTCGAGCATTTGCCCAAGGACGCAGAGATTCTTCAGGAGCTGATCCGCGTGCTCAGGCCGGGAGGATCGCTTATTCTCGGCACGCCCGACTACGGTTCGTGGCAGTGGCCGCTCCTCGAGAAGACATACGATTTCGTGCAGCCGGGCGGCTACGCCGAGCAGCACATCACTCACTACACGCGGAAGCAATTGGCCGAAAAGCTCCGCGATCTGGGGCTCCACGTCAGGGCTTGTCGCACCATTTGCGGCGCCGAGCTCATCTTCCACGCGCGCAAGCCGGCGCCGGAACGGTGATGCGCGAAGGGGAACCGCAGAGGAAAGAGCCCCGCCTTCGCCTGCGCCATGTGGAACACACTGGACACATACTGGTACGCAGCGGGGAAGATGCTCGGCGTGTTCTTCGACCCCCCGTGCATCCTCTACCTGCTCCTCCTTTACCTCTTGGGCGCCCTTGCCTTGCCCCTCTGCCATCGTCTTCTGCACCGCACGCGGGTCGCCTGGTTCATGGCTTCCCGAGCGCTCGCGCTTTCGCTGCTCACTTACGCGGCGTGGGTCCTCGGCCATAACGCCTTCGGCTGGTCGCCCGCGCGGGTCCCCGGCGACGGGGGAGGGGCCGCGCGTCTCGTCAAGTGCCTTGTCGGGAACGGTCTCGGCGTTCTCCCTTACACCCCGATTGCTCTTTGGGCTCTTGTGTTTGCCGGCGTTCCGTTCTCCCTGTGGGGATACCTGCGTTACGGCCGCGCCATGTGTCGACGCCTGCGGACCCGCCTTCGCGCCGTCGTGCTCGGCGAACTCATTTTCCTCGCCGCTTTCTCCTTCTGCTGCGTTCTGCGCATGCACTCCCACGGCATCCGGGACCAGGAGAAGTACATGGACTTCGCGTTCCTCAACTCTTGCATTTACACGGAGGAACTCCCCCCGCCCGATCCCTGGCGCTACGACCTGCCCATCAACTACTATTACGGCGGCTATCTGCTGTCGGCGACGATGGCGAAGATGACGGGCGTCGCGCCGGAGATCGCCTACAATCTGTCCGTCTCCGTTGTCTTCGCCTTGACCTGCCTCCTGAGCTTCGCTCTCGGTTACGAACTGACCCGACGCTCGCGGTGGGCGGTCCTCGCCGTCCTGGCCGTGGCCTTCATGGGCAACCTCCAGGTGGCGGTGCAGAACTGGGAGACATGGCGGAGTCAAGATCCCCGCAAGCGCTACGCGGTCGAGGTGTGGCCGCCGTCGCGCGTGATCAAGGACGGGCTTCCGGGCGAAAAGCAATTCGAAACCATCAACGAGTTTCCCTTCTTCTCTTTCCTGCACGCCGATCTTCACCCGCACATGGTTGCCGTGCCCTGGGCGCTGCTCTTTGTCGCCTTTCTTTTCAACTTGGCGGCGCGCGGATGGGGCGTCGATCCACCGGGGAGGGGAGAACCCGGCGCCTTTGGCCGGGGCGGATGGCGTTGGGCGCGCGCCGCGTTTACCGCATGGGCCCTGGGTTTCCTGGCCATGACGAACGGGTTCGATTTCCTCGCCTTTCTCTTCGTTTTCGCAGTCGCGCTGTTCGTTCGGGAATGGCTCGCGTCTCGCGGATGGCGCGGACGCGGAGCGCGGGCACGAAGACCGACGGACTCCGAATCCCACGAGGCAAGACCCGCGAGCCTTCTGTTCTTGAACATCTCGACCGTCCTGCTTCTGGGGTTGGTCGCCGTTACCGTTCTCCTGTACAAGTTGCGCGCCATGCTGGCGAAGGCATATAGCCCGGAGCCGCCGCCCGCCGGATGGCTCGTCCGGTTTGCGCCGGCCGTTTTTGCCGTCGCGACCTTTCTTGCCGCGCTCTTCTTGGTCAGGCGATGGTGGCGCGCGGGACGGCCGGCCTTTCACATGCTGCGGGTCCTCAGGAAAGTCGCGGCGGTCTCGGTGTTCGCAGTCGTTCTTTATGCGCCCTTCTTCGTCAACTACCAGGCGCCGATCCGGGGCAAAGCGTTCACGAAGCCGACCGCGGGAACCGGCCTCATCGCCGGTCTCGCGCGCCACGTCCGCAACGATCTCGCGTTTGGTTTCTGCGATTTCCACACCAGTTCGGGCGAGTTTCTGACGGTCTGGGGAACGCAGTTCCTAGCTCTGGGCGCGTTCCTGCTTGTCGCCGTCTTGTGGGCGACGCGGCGCGTCCCATCCGAATCGCGCGTCCTGTTCTGGAGCGGCGCGGGCATTCTGTGGCTCCTCTTCTTCATCTCCTTGGGCCAGGTAGTCTCGGCGACGTTGCTGTGGCTGCTGGCGATCGCGTTGACGGGGTTCTCGTTCTCGCGCAAGTCCGCCGAGCGGACGTTCGCGTTCGTTCTCGCGGTTGCCTCGCTCATCGTCCTCTTCGGATGCGAGCGGGTCTACGTTCGCGACAGTTACGGCGTCGGGCTCCAACGGATGAACACACTGTTCAAGTTCTATTACCCCTGCTGGCTGGTCCTGGGAATCTGCTTCCCCTTCTTTCTGCGCGAGACCCTCCGCGCGGCCGCGCTCGCGCCGTGGCTGCGGATCGCTCTGGGCGGCGGGGTCTTGGCGCTCATGCTCTGGGCCCTGGAATACCCCGTGATCGTTTGCCGCGATCGAATCGA
The DNA here is from genome assembly GCA_035527775.1 of Sumerlaeia bacterium. Taxonomy (GTDB): domain Bacteria; phylum Sumerlaeota; class Sumerlaeia; order UBA8349; family UBA8349; genus DATKZW01. The sequence continues at coordinate 15,127 of DATKZW010000770.1, forward strand.
CCAGTATCGACGGGAGGGCGGGGCGGCGGTTAGCCTCGACGGCATGCGATACATGAGGCTGCTGCATCCCGGAGACTACAAAGCGATCCTGTGGCTTCGCGAAAACGCCGCGCCCAACGCCGTGGTCCTCGAGGCGGTCGGCGGCGCTTACAGCTACTACGCTCGCGTCGCGACGCATACGCCCCTGCGCGCCGTCCTCGGCTGGGGCAATCATCAGAGCATTTGGCGCGGCGTCTATCCCGGCGAGATTGAGGCGGACGTCAAACGGATCTATTCCAGCAAAGAGATGGAGCCCGTGCGCGCGCTCCTCGACCGCTACAACGTCGAGTATATCTATGTGGGCGAACTGGAGAGGCAGGATTACCCGGTGGATGCGCTCGCCAAGTTCGACCGCGCTTTCTCGCCCCCGGTCTACAGCGATGAGAGGAATGGCGTCACGATCTACCGGATCGCTCGGCCCGGAGCGATCTCGCCGTGACGGGCGCCCTGAATCAGCCCCCACCTTCGGAGGCCAGCCGATGAAGATCATCTCCGGCGGGCAAACGGGCGCCGACCGCGCCGCTCTGGACGTTGCGCTCGAGCTCGGCGTCGACTGCGGCGGATGGTGTCCGCGCGGACGCCTCGCCGAGGACGGCGTCATTGGCATGGTCTATCCTCTCCGCGAAACGGAGTCCGCCGCCTACGACGAGCGCACGCAACGAAACGTGCTCGATTCCGACGGCACACTCGTCTGCAACACCGGTCCCCTCGTGGGAGGCACGCTTCTCACCGCTGAGTTCGCTCGCCAGGCGGGGAAGCCCTGCCTGATCCTGAACCTGGACGAGGACGATCTGGAAGAGGCTCTCTGGCGCGCGCGCGAGTGGATCGACGAGAACGGGGTCGAAGTCCTCAACGTCGCCGGCCCCCGCGCCAGCGGCCGGCCCGGCATCTACGACCGGACGCGCCGGCTGCTGGAACGACTTCTTTCCGGTGAAGAGTGAAGCGCCTAGATCATCCGGCTCACGCGCCGTCCGATCGCCGGCGAGCAGGTCAGACCGGGCGAATCGATGCCGATCAAGTTGATGAAGCCCGGGCATCCTTTGTCGCTCTCCTCGGCGATGACGAAGTCCCGTCCCTCTCCCTCGAGGCGCGGGCTGATTCCGGCCATGTCGGGGGCGAGGTCATCGAGCTCGAGGGCGGGCAGGAACCGTTGGCAGTCGGCGAGGGCGTCTTTCACGCGGGAATCGTCGATCTGGCAGTCGATCTTTTTCTCGATGGCGTAAGTGTTGGGACCGATGCGAGCCTCTCCGGCGAGATCCAAGACTGTGTGGGTCCCCAGGAAGCCGGATTGCGGGAGAGGGTAGACAAGCCGGTCGAGGGGAATCCGGTCGCGATTGCAAACCTTGTAGAACTCGCCTTTCGTGTAGCGCAGACTGTATCCGCTGCCGGCCACGTCTATGCCGACCATCGCGGCGATGCGGTCGGCGTGGAGACCCGCGCAGTTCACGACGATGCTCGCCGCCAGGTCCACGCCTTCTCCGTCCGCATCGAGAACGCTCAGGCGGTAGCCGTCAGGGACTTTCTCTATGGCGGTCGCCTCGCAGTTGTAAGAGATGAGGGCCCCACGATTCCGCGCGGTGAATTCGAGGCGCTTCATCAGGGAATGGCTGTCGACGATGCCGGTGGAGGGGGAAACAAGGGCGGCGAGCGCGCGTACGCGGGGATCCTGGTTTCGGATCTCCTCGCTTGAGAGGAGATGAACGTCCAGCACGCCGTTGCTTTTCGCCCGTTCTTCCAGGTTCTCGAGCTCTTCGACTTCCTCGGGGCGCGTGGCGACGACGATCTTGCCAATGCGGCGGTGTGGGATGCCCGCCTTCCGGCAGACCTCGTAGAGGCGCTCCTTCCCCTCCACGCAGAGCCTGGCCTTCAGAGAGTCCTTGGGATAGTAGAGCCCGGCGTGAATGACCTCGCTGCTGCGGCTCGAGGTGTCTTGGCCGAAGGAGCCGTGCCGCTCCAAGACCACCACGTCGCGCGACGGTCGACTGATCTCGGCCGCCACGGCCAGACCGACGACTCCGGCGCCGATGATGGCGATGTCGGTGTCCATAGCGCGAGTCTCCCACGCGGGCGACCGGGAATCCCGAGCGAGTGGCTTCGGGTCGCGGGCGGGCCGCCGTTGAGGATCTACCAGAATGGCGCCGAGCAGACAAACGCCGATTTCTCGGCGCAGGCCGCGGCGCCCGCGTCCGGCCGTTGGCCCAGCGGGAAGGAAGCGCTCCGAGACCCGCGGCCGTCAGGCCTCTGTTTTCCGAAACGTCGGCCCCCCCGCCGCCATCGCGCCTCTTTTCTCTCTTGACAAGGATTCCGCGGGAGTGCCAGTTTCGTGGACATCTTGCCGACTTCAGGTTCTGCGGCCTGGAAAGGCGCTCGACGTCGCTTGAAGCGCGCATCAAGGAGGGAAGAAATGTTCAATGGGATTTTCCACATTCGCAAACCCGAAAACGAACCCGCGCTTTCCTACGCGCCGGGAAGCAAGGAACGCGCGGAACTCAAAGCAAAACTGCAGGAGATGCTCGACAACCCGGTCGAAGTTCCTTGCATCATCGGCGGCCGCGAGGTAAGGACGGGCGATCTCGTCGAGATGAAGCCGCCCCATAATCACGGGCAGTCCCTTGGCCGCTACCATCGCGCCGGCGCGAGGGAGGCCGAACTGGCCATCGACGCCGCGAACGAGGCGAAAATCGCGTGGAGCGAGATGGAGTGGTCCTCGCGGGCCACCGTGCTGCTTCGGGCCGCGGAACTGCTCGCGGGGAAACACCGTCAGACCCTGAACGCCGCCACCATGCTGTGCTCGAGCAAGTCGTGTCACCAGGCGGAGATCGATTCGGCCTGCGAACTGATCGACTTCTGGCGCTTCAATCCCTACTTCATGAC
>DATKZW010000771.1:0-3428 GCA_035527775.1 Sumerlaeia bacterium
GGCCCCTCGTAGTCGACGCGGTGGGAGCGGGCGCCGCCGACGGCGAAGGGGTGCTGGAAGGCCGCCGCGATGGCTCGCGACCAGGGGGAGCCTCCGGGAGCGGCGCGCCACGGGCCCCCGACGTTGTCGGCGCCGGAGCGGCGCAGAACGTCGATGCAGGTTGCGACGTAGTCCTCTTCGACGACCGTGTGAGCGTCGACGCGGAGGATGATCTCGCCCTGGGCGTGGCGGATCGCCTCGTTCAACCCCGTCGACACGATGCGCCGGGGATTGTCGACGAGGCGAACACGCGAGTCCTTCCGGGCGTATTCCTCGACGATGGAGCGCGTGTCGTCGGCGCTCATTCCGTCGGAGACGATGATCTCGATGCTCGCCGGGAGATCGCGTTGGGCCAGAAGGGACTCGATGCACTTCCCGATGTGGCTCGCTTCGTTGCGCGCGGGGATGACCACGGAGGCCAATGGAGGAGACGATTCGCGGTCCTGGGATGGCACGATGCTTTGCGAGTCCTTCAGGGAAGAGGCGCGTTGGGCGTCGGCGGCGAGACCGACGCAAACCGCCAAAGCGCCGGATCCCATCGTTCGTCATTATACGCGTCGGAACGCCGGCGACCAGGGAAAAGGGGGGACCGGGCGGCGGAGGGCAAGGGCCTTGCGGCCACACGCTCGGAGGCTACAACCGGATCGCGAAGAGTCGTCGGGCCAGGATGACGATGGCGACCGCCTCGAGAAGGTAGACCGCACTCGTGGCCGCGGCCGCGCCGTACACTCTGATCAGCCAGTCTAGCGGAAGCGTTCGGACTTGACCCTGCGGATCGCGCCAAGGATACTGCCTCAAACTCCCGTCTGCCGGGGGCAAGGATGAACAACCCAGGACCGGAAGCCCAAGCCAACGCCACTGACGGAGCTGACCCCCGCCGTCCTCTGAGAACGCGCCTTCTTGACCCAGTCGTTGTCTTGACGCTGTGTGCGGTTGCGCTGTGGTGCTCGCACTACTACCTTCTTTTGCCTGGGCGCCTCTACACGCTCAAACATGAGGACGACGCATGCTACTATATGAAGATCGCCGAGAACCTCTTCCACGGGCATCCTTTCACCTTTGACGGGATAAATCCGACCAACGGGTTTCACCCGCTGTGGGTCGTGCTCTCATGTCCACTTTTCCTGTTCACGGACGAGCCAGGCGCGTACACCCGTCTCTATTTCGGCCTTCAATACGTCCTCTTCCTTGCTTCCGGAGCCGGCATCTACTTCGTGCTCATGAAGATCACCCGTGGCCGCCGGGTCGTGAGCGCCGCCGTCTCTCTTTTCTTCCTCTTGGATGAGTATTTCTACAAAGTCATAATCAATGGCCTCGAGACTCCGCTTTTCGTCCTTCTGTGCGTTCTGACCATGTGGGCTTTCCTCTCTTTCGGTCCCAGAGCCGTGGAGGATTCGAGGGCGGCTGCGGCTCTTGGGCTCCTGTGCAGCCTTCTTGTTCTGTCTCGGTTGGAAGGCGGGGCCGTACATGCCCTGGCTCTTGCGCTGGCATATGGCGCTCTGGCGCGGCGTGGCGGCCGCATGAGGCCCGCCCTCGTCTTTCTGGTCACGCTTGCATTGCCTGTGTCTTTCTTCGCCGCCGCCTCCGCATGGTACAATGGGTCGCCAATACCCGTTTCGGGGGCCGCCAAGAGGGCGGCGGCAATGCTGGGAAACAAATGGTCGCTGCTGGGACTCATCAATTATGCCACGGTCTACGATTTCCAGTTCCCTCACGCGGTGAAGATGCTTCGATTCATGGGCGCGGACTGGATCAGTAAGATGCCTGGGATCATCGGCGATCGTCGTTCCTACTCCGCCCCCGGCGGGGCATGCGCTGTCTTCTCCTTTCTCCTATCACTTGTTGTTTACGCGCTTGCCGCGCTGGCGGTCGCTCACAGGTGTCTGAAGCAAGGCGTCCAGAAGGAGGATCTTGCTCTCGCCTCCTTTTCGATCGGGGCGGCGCTGCTGGTTGCTCTGGACAAGATCCTCTACAAGTCCGGTGTCATCCCGTACTGGTATCCGGTTACGTATTCCATAGCACAGATTCTCATGATCGGGCGCCTCATCTCCCTGTTGAGCGCAAGAACATGGGCGCGCCCGCTAGTTCGGTTTGCCCTCGTCGCAGGGCTGGTGATTGCCCTGCTTCATTTCAAGCGCCAGCACGACGCGAGGGGTCGCTTCCTCGCGGAGCCAACCGGCTACACGCAATGGTGCGAAGAAGCCGTGTGGATTCGAAAGAACACGCCGCCGGAGGCCGTAATCGCCGCGCACAACGCGGGCATCATTGGCTTCCACTCGCGACGGAGAGTAGTGAACCTGGACGGGCTAGTCAACTCGCGCGAGTACTGGGAGCGCGTGCTCGCCGAGCCCGACGTCGACCGCCGGACACGGGAGCTGCATCGCTTCCTGAGGGAGTGGGGTGTGACGTTTTTCGCCGACATCTATCTCCGGAGTCCTGAAGATCCCTTGGCTTGGCTCCGGCCTGACGGAAAACGCGTCACGATGACGCGGGTGCACCACATAGAGCCAACGCCGCCCGATTCGAGAGGAGGGGTGATATACAGGATCGACTACGGTGGGGATGAGTGACGCCGCGGGAGCGCGCCCGCGACCACAAGCCCGCGCCCCTTGCTCGGGTCGCGGAGTCTTCCCGACAGGGCGGCGGTGGAACCGCCATCATCCTGAGGGGTCTCGCCACGTCAACGCGCGAGGGATTCACCTTGCGGGGGCCTCGAGCTCCGCACCGTCGAACTGATAGCGGAACGCCTCCTGGGCGGGGCTTTTCGGGGGGGACACGAGGAAGTGGAGCCTTAGTATGTACGCGCAACGCTGTTCGACCCGGACTGTTTCAATGGTGAAGTGCGGGACCTCCGTCGAGGACCAGGGACCGAGCGGAATCACGTAACGGCCTGCCTTTGACGAAGAGTACGTCAGGGTGCGCGTCTTCTCCCCCCAGGCGATCTGGAGTTGCACCTCTTGATTCGGGATGTCATAGGAGTAGACCTCCAACGCCAGAAAGCCTTTCTCCGCGGAGAACAGCTTCGATAGATCGACGGTCGTCATTCTCGCCTCAGGTTTGGAGGCAACAAGGTAGGTCCCTTGGTACTGGGTGAACTGGTCGCACGTCGCCAAGTCGCTTACCGAGGGCTGGCTATTGGGTTTCCAGTCGGCGCTTCGGAAGCTCTGAACCGCCGTCGCACTTCTGGACACCAGGAGGATATTTCCCCTCAGGACCTCGATCGCGTACTTCTGTTTCTGCTCTCGGAGAGCGTCTCGAAACAGACTTGTTCCGTACCAAAGCCCGTCCACCGACAAGTCGGATTCGATGGTTGTCCCGAAGAGCGTCTCCATTCCCTTGCGTTCGAGAGAGCACCACGGCGTTAGAATCCTCCCGTTGCCGCTTAGGGG
>DATKZW010000772.1:0-4325 GCA_035527775.1 Sumerlaeia bacterium
TTGTGGACGCCGAGAATGTCGGCAATGCGCGTCTGGGAGGTTTTTTGCTTCAAAAGCGCGTCGATCTGGTAACGTTGGTTCTGGGCAAGATGGGTGTAAGGTCTCATTCGTGCTCCTCGTGGGCCTTGTTTTGGCGAACAAGCGAGACTAACCCATCTTGCCCAACCGGCCAAGGCCGCGAGTTGCACTTGCGAGTTGAATGTATGAATGACGAATCGCACGCGCGAAAAGCTTGACAGAATCACGCCAGGCAATCTAGAATATTCGTCGCCCAAGAGCGGGAGGACCCATGGGGCGCCCCCCTCGCCCCTCGAACGCGGTTCTCCCGCTCTTTTCCTGCTGGGGGTTCGCCAAGTCGGTAAGGCACCGGTTTTTGGAACCGGCATTCGCAGGTTCGAGTCCTGCACCCCCAGCCAGCATTCACACGCCTGCCCGTTGGGGCGGAGACTCTCAGTCCGAACACCGCAATCCCGGTCAGATTCAGATACTCAGGATCGAGCCCTTTGCCCATCGGAGGCCGTTTTGCGGCCAGGGGATGGGTCCAACGCCGACGGGCGCGCGCGGTCGGGGGGCGCCCGATAGAATCCGTCTCGGTCAGAAAAACCTTGCGGAGAAACGGGGCGGGAGTATCATACTGTGGCGTCTCGCGCGGCGGCCCTGTGGGCCGATTTTTGTTCCCCAGAGCAGAATGGAAAAATGTCCCGTCGTCTTCCTCAGGTCCATCATTGTCTCCGGTCCGACAGTCCCTTTTTCCGGTCTCGGGCCCGACGTTTCCCGCCTCGCCGGCTCGTTGTCCCGCTGCTCGCCCTGGCGGCCCTCTTCTCGACCGGGGCGTTTTGGGGCGGGGACGCGGAACCCCCGGCGCCCCGGACCGACGTCCCGCGCGGTCTGAAGCCGACTTCGCCTCTGCCCAGCGGGATCGCGATCACGTCGGGTCTTCAGGAATTGACGGTGGACGCCTCCTGGCCCGCGTCTCCCCCGAAGAACCGGATCGAATTCTTCGTCGTCTTGCCTCCTTCCGCGCCGTTGGCGCCCGAAGTCGCCGCCTACCGCCTTCGGCTAGTCGAAGACTCCGCTCCGAAGGGCGACCAGAGGCGGGCGAAGAAGAGCCGGACGAGGAGCGACGCCGGCGGCCCCCTCGCCGAGTCGGGCGCGCCGGCGGTTCTTACGAGGGACGACGAGGTCGCGATCAAGGACCTCGCGCGCGCAATGGCGGCCTCCCGAAGAGTCTTCGCCAGAGACGAAGGGATCGCGCGGTTCTATCGCATTGTGCGGATCACGCTCGATGCTTCGCCGGTGCGCATTGTGGACAAAGGGCTCTACCGAGTGGAATCTCTTTCGGTGCGCTTCCCCTTTCCCGATCGGGTGTCCGCGCCCGCCCCCCTGAGCGAGTTCACGGACCGTGACCGCGGGTTCGGACGGATACTCGCCAACCTGGTTGCGAATCCGGAATCTTTCGCCTTGTATGCCTCGCGCAAACAGGGTCAGCCGAACACTCCCCCGCAGACGGAGTCGCGCTGGTCGCCCCTCGAGGCGGACCCCGCGGCCAAATGGTTCCGGATCCCCATTGTTGAGACCGACTTCTACCGCATTCGCGAGCAACACCTGCGTGCGGCGGGGCTGGAGCCGGTGGCCGTCCACCCCGATGACGTCTCCGTTTTCAGCCGGGGGGAAGAAGTCCCCGCGCACCTGGCGGGACCTCGAGGCAACGCCTTCGCCGAAGGCAACAGTCTGATCTTCTACGGCCAGGCCTCGGAGTCGCGATTCTCCCGCGAGCGCGCTTACTGGATTCGGGTGGCCCCCTCCGCAAAGGAGGGGACCGCCGCAGGGGAGGAGGACGGCAAGGGCCCGCCGGCCGCTCCCCAAAGGAGCGCGCCCGCGCGGATCGTGACGCATCACAATCCGACCCCCTTGCCGCAAACGGTCCGCTCCGCCATCACCACGCCCTGCCGTCGCGTCGTCGAGCGGAATGAGAACCTGCTCATTATGAGCGGCGATTTCCTCAGCATCGAGGGGCAGGCTTGGGTGTGGAAAGAGCTCGACCGCAATGCGTTCACTCTGTTCCCCTTCGACCTTCCATTCCGCGATCCGCGCGATCGGAAACCGCTCCCGCTTGAGTTGCATCTCGTGTACGAACGGCAACCACGGATTCAGATGGAGGAACGCGAGGACGGCCGGATGCTGATCTCCTTCGACGCCGATGAGGACGCGCCGCCCCAAGGTTCTCCCCAGATTCCTCCGCTTGTGCTGAAGATAAATGATACGCTGACGACCCGGCTTACGAGCGAGCAGGCGGAAAAGCCGCCGGAGTCGAACTCCAGGGCTTGGATTTACCGCGTTCAAGTCGATCCCGTCCTTTTCCGCGATCGAGGCAACGTCCTTGCCTTGGGATTCGAGTTCCCCTCCGAGCCGGAGCCGATCCGCGCTCGAGAGCACTCTTATACCGGCGTGTTCGTTGACTTTTTCACCATGGACTACCAACGGGGGCTCATACCCGAAGACGGACGCGTCGAGATCCTCACACAAGGTGAACGCCCGTGGCACAAGATCGCCGGGTTCCCTCGGGCCGGTCCCGACGGAAGCGGCGGTCCCCTCATTTTCGATCTCACCGATCCGGACGCTCCCACGCTCGCCGAGGCCCTTGCTCTTGCCGTTGCGAGAGAGCGTCCGCTCCAGACCCATCTATTCCATGAGCCCCGCGCCGGACGTCGGCTTGTGGCCGTCGAGCCTTCGACGATTCGCGACGCGCCGAGCCCTGAACCTCTGTTGAACACCACAATCACTCAGAAGAACGACTCCGCCCATTATCTAATGATCTATCACGGCTCCCTCAAGGGACCGGCCCGAATGCTTGCCGAGTTCCACCAAGCCCAAGGGCTTCAGGTGCGAACCGTTGACGTGGCCGAGATCTACCAGGAGTTCTCGGGGGGAGAGCCGACCCCGCACGCCATCAAGGATTTTCTGCTCCACACCTTGCGACACTGGCAGGCGCCGCCGATCTACGTCTGCCTTTTCGGCGACGCGACGAGCGACTACCGGGACGAGCTTGCCAGCGGCGTGGACAACCTCGTTCCGGCGTATACGTACAAGTCCAGCGAGGGCGACGCGTGGGCGTCGGAGATCTGGTACGCGACGCTCGTCGGCCCGGATCTCATGCCGGACGTGGTCCTCTCGCGCGTCCCCGCGCGCTACCCAGCCGACGCCGAAACGATGGCGCGCAAAGCGGTCGAGTACCAGACCCGCCCGCCCCTCGGTCCTTGGCGCTCGCGCCTGGGCTTTTGCTCCGATGACGACGATCCTCACAGTCGCTACGAAGAAGCCACCGAGATTCTGGCGCGCGATTTCCGGCCCCGGAGTTACGCGGCGGAGCGCGTGTACGCGAAGGAGTTTTCCTATGAGGACAACTTCTTTCTTCCCGAGGAGGTGTCGCGGGCGCAGAATCTGAAGATCAGTACGGCGGCCACGCTCAAGTTTCTCGAGACGATCGACCGCGGCGTCGACGCCATGTTTTTCATGGGGCACGGCTCGCCCAACATTTGGACGGACGAACGTCTTTGGTTCGGCGGCGAGAGCCCCAACAGCGACAACTTGAACCTGCGCAACGGCGGACGGCTGCCCTTTGTCGCCGCTTTCACGTGCAACCAAGGCGCTTTCGATTACCCGATGCCCCGCTGGCACATCTGCATCAGCGAAGACATGATGCGCGTTCCCGACGGCGGCTGCATCGGCCTGTTTCTTCCCACCGGCCCAGGCGGGACCGACGACCATGAGAAGATCGCCCACCCGCTGCTTCAGGCCCTTTTCCGCGACGGCACGCGACGCCTCGGGGAGGCCGTCGCGCAGGCCTTGTGCGCTTGCTATCTTGCCCACGGTCCCGAAGAGATCATCCGCATGTTCGTTCTGTTGGGAGATCCCGCGCTCCCCCTGGCTGCGCCCGCTCATTCGGGAAGGGGCAGCGTCTCGCCCCCCCTGATTCCTCTCTCGGAGGTCGCGGCGGGTCAGACGATTGCTTTCGAAGGGGAAGCGGAAGGGGTGGAAGAAGGGCGCTTCGTGGCGTCCCTTCACGACGAAAGAGACCGCGAGGTCTTCCACGCTCCGCCCCAGGCGTTCCAGAAGGGAAGAATCCGCTGGTCCCACGCGCTTCCCCCGGACGCCCGGCCCGGCCAATGGACTGTTCGGGCTTACTATGCAAACGACGCGACGGCAAGGGACGGCTGTCTCTTTGCCGCCTTCCGCATTGCGGGCGCTCGCGGACGGAAACCGGAAGACGGGGTCCAGATCCTCGCCTTCTCCCGCGCCGGGCAGTCGCAGTCCGACACCGGACC
>DATKZW010000773.1:0-2521 GCA_035527775.1 Sumerlaeia bacterium
CGGCTTCCGAGCTCCCGTCGAGTCGCGGAATGGGGAGGCGTCAATCCACACTGCGGAGCCGTTCGGCCCTCTCCCCGTGCTCAGACGGGTCAACCCGGGGAGGAAACCCCAACATTGAGACACGAGAGCGCCGAGATAGAACTCGGGAGGCCGTCTCCGACGGGGGACCTCCGGTCTGGACTCCGCTCCTGTCCTCGGTCCGTGCTCATTCCACGCGTTCGTCCCGATGCGCCCCCTCAAATGTGTAGCGCCTTACACGGCAGCTGCTCTTACCGTGTGCAATCCGCGGCCCCCTGGGCGGCTCGACTGGGGGAGTCCTGCCCGGGTCCTCGCGAGTCTCTTCCCCTCTACATTGCTGATTGCAGGGGGCTTGGCTGCCCAGCCCTGGACGTGGCGCCAGGATGGCAAGCCATGGCACGTTTCCTGCAGGATCGGGCAGAGGGCGTTGGTCCCGGGAGTCCCTCCGCGGGCGAGATCGCGCGAAACAGGTGGCGACTGAAAACGATGGCTTCGTTCCGAGTCGAAGGAAGAAGAGGGTTCTCGATTACGGAGGTGATGATCTCCGTCGCCATCCTCGCTTTCATTACCACGGCGGCCATCACGTCGCTCACCTTCAGCGCGCGCGCCACGCGACTCAACGCCAACGCCATTGCCGCCAAGAATGTCGCGCAAGGCTTCTTCGAGCGGATGAATGTGGACGCGTTCGCCAATGTGGGGCCGGCGAACTACCCCGACGTCAGCTACGGCAGCAGCCCTCCCGTCTATCTCGACGAGGGGATGGACATCAAGTGCGCAGTCACTTTCAGGTTCAAGGGCTACGGCGCGCTGACGGCCGCCTCGGCGAAGAACAGGCTTGTGTGCCGGAGCCCCTCGGGCGGCGACCCCGACTGGGAGTCCGGCGAGTGGGCCGGGGACACGGTCTACCTCGTCAGCGGCACAGGGGTGGGACAGTACTCGTCCATCGCGAGCAGCGATGCCGATTCCCTGACGCTTGACCCGGCCCTCGCTTTCTCCCCCGACGCGACGACCCGATTCATGATCAACAACGGCAAGACCGTCGAGGTCACAACCACTTGGGAGTACCTCGGCAGGGAGTACTCGCAGACAATCAGCTCGCTGATCGTCAACTACCGCGATGACGACAACTTCGGATTCTAGTCTGACAGGCGACCGATGAGGCGTTGGACTTTCACAGGCGGACAAGTCAGGACGCAGCCGCGCGCGCGCCGGGCGCGTGAGACCCGCAGGTCGCGTGAGGCGCGCCGGCGCGTCGGATTCACGCTGATAGAGGTGTTGGTCGCGGCGAGCGTGGGCGCGGCCGTGAGTATCGCCTTCATAGGGCTTCTGCTCATGGTGAGCAAATCCTACAAGAGCATGTTGTCGATGCATCAAGCCGTGAGATACGCCAAAGCGGCGACGGAGAAAATCAACACGGAGATCCGTCTGGCGGTGGCCCCGATCCAGGTGCGCGACGGCAACGGCGCCGCCGCTCCGCGGGGCAACCGCGCGGAGTTCTCCCGCTTTGGCGAGACGACGGTTCGCCGGCTGGAACTCGTGTCGGCGGATGCTGACTTCATGACCCCGTGGGACAATACGCTCGTCTACGATCCCGACATCAGCGTTGCCGGCAACGAGGTCGTTGTCTCCCGGTGGCTTGCGCCCGTTGATCCCGCGGGCGCGTTTTCTTACGCCAACGCCACAACGCCCCTCACCGTGCGGATGCGCGTCGGCGACCCGATTGGCGATGAGTCGGTGGCAAGGACCGGCGTTGGGAGTCAGGCCGCCGAGATCAATATCACGGTGGGACCGAGGAACTGACGGGCGCTCGCCGAGTGCAACGTTTGGCCCAATGTTGGGGAGACTTCGAGAGACCGTGAAGCGCCAGCCCTGCCACTCCCCCGCGGAAGGAATCCCGGCAAGCTGGAGCCGCAGGGGCGCCGCGGGATTGATGGTCGTGGTCGTGATCGGCATTATCCTCGTGGGACTGGCCGGGGGGATGACCAGCCTGGCGGTTCACCAAACGCGGGACCGCGCCCGCTACGAGCTGTACAAGGATGAGTTCGCCGCGGCCGAGGAGGGGCTCAACAAAGCGTTTGGCCACGTCCAATTCCTGGTAAAGATGGGCGCCCCAGACTACCTCGAGAAGATACTGGGCACGACTCCTCCCGTTGTTGCCGGGTACTCGTTCCCCATGTTCCGGGTGACCCCGACGTTCTCCGGCATCGAGGCGGAAACCGAAGGGCAGTGGGCGGGGATGACGCTAAATCGGCGGCGCTACCGGGTCGACGTCACCGCCCTCAAGACCACGGACTTGGCCCGGGGAATCGAGCACTCGGGAGTCGCGCTGCGGCAAACCCTCGAGGTCACCTACATCCCGCTCTACAATTACGCTATCTTCTACGACCCCATCATGGAAATCGCTCCGGGCCCCGCCATGGACGTTATTGGCCGCGTGCACGCCAATGGAGATATGTACGTCCAGTCCAACAGCGGGCTCACTTTCCGCAAACAGGTCACCGCG
>DATKZW010000774.1:0-6901 GCA_035527775.1 Sumerlaeia bacterium
GGAGCGCCACCTCCAATTCGGTGCGCAGCCCTCCGACGGGGGTGAGCAACTCATGGGCGACGTCGGAGGAGAATCGCTTCTCCCGCGCCAGGGAGCGCGCCACCGCCTCCAGAGAACGATTCAGGCGGTCGGCCAGAAGCGCCAGCTGCGGATCCGCGGGCACGCGCACGGGCCGGATGTTCTCGGGCGTTATCGCCGCAACGTCCTCGGCCAGGCCCGTCAGCGGTCGGGTCGTCCGCCACACGACGAGCCAGACGCCGGCAACCGCCAGGAGCAGCGTCGATCCGAGTCCGATCCCCGAGCGCTGGAAGATCTCGCGGAATCGCCGGTCGGCCTCGTCGCGCTCGACGGCGACAATGAAAAGGACCTCCTGAGTCGGGCGGACGCCTTCGCCCGCCGGTCCGCCGGGCAGGGAGACCTTCTCGGCCCGGCACCGGACGTGTTCCCCGCCTGCAAAAGTGTTCCACCCCTTGCGCCCGGCGCGTTTGAGCGCTTGCTGCCAGGATTTGGGACCCAGCAGGTTGTAGTCGCTTCGGAGGCGGGCCGATCGGGCGAGGACTCTTCCGCCGTCGAGTGAGCGGATTTCCAGGAACGCTTCCTCGACCCCCGCCGTCCACGAGGGCAGAAAAGCGTCGGCCTTCTCCTTCAGCTCCGCCGAATCCATTTTCAGGACCGCGTTTTGCGCCGCGAATTCGATCAAGGATTTGAGCGAGTCGTCCAGAGACCCGTTCAGGCCGCGCAAAGTGCGCTCGGCGATGACAGCCCAAATCGCCGAGAACAGGACGAGCAAGAGAAGCATCAGTCCCCGCGCGACGCGAAAACGCATCGTCCTGCCGCGTGGACGCGGCGCCTTTGTCCGAGACCGTCTCTTGCTCTTGCTCAGTATATGGTCCCCCGTTCCATCTCTTCCGTGGGATGGGATCTTGATGGCGCGAGTCCGCCGGGAGAGGTCGCCTTGGGACCGGACTCCGCGCGCACAAGGTAATAGACCTCGAAGCGAGACCAGACGGCGCGAAGACGGTGGAAGCGACGCGACGAGTCGGCGGGGAGTGCCCTCAGGGAATCGTCGTCCACAACAAATAGGCTCGGCGACCGTTCGAGTCTTACTGCGTCGAATTGGTCGCTCGACGCGATCGGGACCGCACCGAAGCGCTCGGCTAATTGCGGCAGATCCGTTTCCGGCAGGCGCGCGACGGTGGCGACGCAGCCGAGAACCAGGAGTGAAGCGCCCCACCCGGCCGCCGCCCATCGCGGGGAGAGGAACGCCTTGCGCCCCGACCTCTCATAGACCTGATAGACCACTCGGCCCATAAGATGAAGACTGGCCGCGCCGAGAAGCCAGGCTATGCACTCGGCCTCCAGGCATTCGCGCCATCCGCCCGCCCGTATGTCCCCCGCGCAGAGAACGAGCAGTGGGATCGCCAGAAGACGCAGCGCGCGCGACGCCTCGCGTTCCCTGAGGATCGTGCGCAAACTCCATCGGCCCTTCAGGAGGCGCCAGCGCCTCGGAGGCATGGGCAGCAGAGAAGGACTATGGGAGAACGAAGCATACTCCCCCGGGAACCGGCGCTGGAGGAACGACTCCTCCCGTTGGATCGCCGACCGGTAAACCAGGAGGAACGCGGGGACATAGAGAACCGCGAGCCATGGGCGCCCCGCGATCAGGCAGATCGCCAAGTCTATCAGAAGATTGGACAGGTAAAAGGGGTTGCGGCACAAGGCGTAGGGGCCAGTGACCGTGAGCGTTCGGTTGCGGAGTAAAGCGCCCTTGGACCAGACGTGCAAGGCGAGGCCCGCCAGAAAGACCGCCGATCCGGAAAGAAACAGGTGCGCGCTTGGCCGACTGAGAAGCAACGCCGCAACCACAAGCGCGTCACGCAGGCGTGACCGCGAGAGAAGAAAAAACGCGCGCCGTTGCGGGACGCTCATGGGCGCTCCTCCAGCACGTAGCCTTCCCCCCGACGCGTGTGGATGAGGGGCTTGTCCGAATCGCTGTCGATTTTCTTTCGGAGAAAGCTAATATAGACGTCCACCACGTTGCTCGTGGCTTCCGAGCGGAATTCGTAGATGTGCTCCCAGATCTCCGTGCGGCTGACCACCTCGCCCGGACGGCTGGCCAGGTACTCCAGGAGCGCGTACTCGCGCGGGGTCAGAGAAACGGCCCGGCCGGCGCGCTCCACGGAGCGCCGAACCGTGTCGATCCGGAGGTCGCCGACTTCGACGTTCGGGCTGCGCCGGTTGTAACAGCGGCGCACCAGCGCCCGAATCCGCGAGAGGAGTTCCTGCAATGCAAATGGCTTGGTCAGGTAGTCGTCCGCTCCCGTGTCGAGGCCTTCCACCCGGTCTTCCACCGCCGTGCGGGCGGTGAGGAGCAGGACGGGGGTGTTGCGTCCAGCCTCGCGCAGGCGGCGCAGGATGGCGAGTCCGTCAATGCCGGGCAGCATAATGTCGAGGATGATGGCGTCGTAGTCGTTCGTCTCGGCGTACCAGAGCCCCTCTTCGCCGTCTCGGGAAACATCGACGGCGTAACCGGACTCGCGAAGTCCCTTGCCAAGCGATTCCGCCAGCGGCTCATAATCCTCAACCAGAAGGACCTTCATCGGTTGGCTCCTTGGGCAAACGCACGCAACCGCCTGTTGCCAGGGTAACGCGGAAGGCGTGGTTCCGTCCAGCGGCATCGTCCGGACGGGCGGCTCCGACTCGGGGCGCCGCGGGGGAAAAACAAGACCCATTTCCGTGTTCCTGCCTTCAGGCCCCGCCTATGGCAGAGTCCGACTCTGCCCCTCCGCGGTCCTGATCCCCCTTCAGATTGCCTGGGGGTCGGTTGGAAACCAACACGACGGACCGGTGGCCGATTGCGTCCTCCCAGAGCACATAGTAACGCGCACTGCCTATGCTTCTCTGGAATTTCTCGTAATGCTTGCCCGCTCGCATGAGGCAGAATGCCTGACCGGGACCGTTGAACGCCTCAACGACCGGGGCGAAGTCGTCTTTGACAACGTCGAGGTAATAGTCCCCGAAGAGGTGATATTGGGCGCGGTAGAGATCATAGGCGAAAACCGACTCGCCGGGAGACCACTCGCGGTTCAGGGTCTCGCAGAAAGCCCGGGTGGACTTCCGGTTGTTCAAGGGGGGGTAAACCAGAAGGAAAACCGTCAGCCACAAGATCGAGGTCCCGGCCACTATGCCGTAGAATACCCCCAACAACCGCCTCCTCCAGACGCCCGCCGCGACCGCCAGAGCGGCCAGAGCGATGCTGGCGGCGATCGCCGGGAACGAGAACCATTCCGGGGGAACGGTTCCCCCCTCGATCCTGTCGGCCGTTGCGGCGAGAATGGCTTTTGCCCCGAAGAGCGTTAGGAGGCTCGCGGCGAGGAACGTCGCGGCAACGGCCCAAGCCGTCGCCAGGAAGAAGCGACCCGCGGCGGGGGAATCCTGGATCCGCCGGTCCATCCAGTCGCCCACCAGGAGCGCAAGCGCCGGATAGAGGGGGAGGATGTATTGCTCGCGCTTGCCGGCGGAAAGGGAGAAGAAGACGAACGTGAACACGACCCAGCTGAGGAGGAAAAGACGCTCCCGGCGCATGGGCGCTCCCTTCTTGCGCGCCTCGCGCCACAAGACGACCGCGACGGCCGGCAGGAAAAGCGTGATGGGCAGAAAATTAACCGGCAGGCGCTCGATGAAGTACCACGGCGGTTCCCGGTGATGCTCCGCCTGGAGGTAGCGCGTGATGTTCTGGTTCCACAGCAGATCCCTCGAGGCCCCGTGCGAGACTGCCGAAACCATCGGCAGCAACCAAGCCAGAACCACCAGCGCAAAGACGGCGAACGACAGGATCGCCATGCTCCACCTGATCCGGCGCCACTCGCGCGCCAGCGCGAGAAAAAGCGCGATGGCGCCGACCGGCACGATCACTCCCACCGGCCCCTTGCCAAGCGTCGCCAGCCCGGTCAATAGCCCGAAGCCGATTGCGGCGGGCCAGGTCCTGCGCCCGCCAAACCACGCGCGGGCGAACACCGCCAGCGCCGATACGGCGAAGATCGCCATAATCATGTCGGTCTGAGCGGTGCGAGACTGGTCGATGCATTTCTGCGTCACCGCGAGCGCCAGCGCTCCCAGAAAGGCCGCCCGGCGGCTGAAAAGTCGTTCGCCGAGGAGGAACGCGACCAGGAGAAGGGCGATTCCTGACAGGGCAGAGGGCAGACGCGTCGTCCACGACTCGACGCGTCCTTCGTTGAAAAGAAGAGCCACGGATCCTCCCGCCCAGAAGAAGAGCGGCGGCTTGTCGGTGTACACCGCATTATTCAGGTACGGAACAAGCCAATCGCCGCTTTTCAGCATCTCGCGCTCGATCTGGCCGAACCGGGGCTCGTCTGAGGGCCAGAGGTCCCACGCGCCCAGGTTCGTCAGGTAAAGAACAGACCCGAATAGCAGGATCAACAGCAGACACCAGAACCGCCCCTTCCCTTCTTCCGAGAACAGGCCGTTCCCCGCGACTCCCTCTCGTGAGGACATTCAAATCTCCTTTCACAGGACCCGAGGCGGCGCCGGCGCCCGGTTCCCGCTTTGCTTTCATATCACTCTAACCGCGAGTCAGAAGTCGCGGGGTCCGCCCGACGCGGCCATTCTCAAACAGAGAAGATTAAGGCAAGATTAAAACAAAGCGCCCGGACAACGTTTCTGCCCGCGCATCAGCCGACCGGTTGCTGGGCAAGGCAGGCGAAAAGCGGCTCGATCGCTCCAGCGCGTCGTGCATGAGGTCGATGTAGCGTCGGATCGGGGCTCCCGCGGGGCCGTAGTAGCCCAGCGGAAAATCGTTCATGACCTTGCATTGCCGGCTTCTGCCGCCCTCCTTACTCGGGAACGATCTTCACCGGCGTTCGCGGCGCCAGCTTCAGGCGAATGCGGTCCTTCTCCAAGCGGTACTCGGGCGCCGGGCCGCGCCCCTCCTTGCTCAGCGTGAAAACCCGGAGCGGCCTTCCCCGGAAGATCACTGGCAGGACCCAGTCGCGCTCGCAGCCGTCGCGGCTGTAAGCGTGGATCGCGCCGTCGCGGGGGATGAAGCGGTCGTCGCCCGCGGCGACCACGACGCCGCCCCAGGTAACGTTCAATGACTCCGGCGAGTCGATGCACACTTCGGCCACGACGTCGTCGGCGTACGTGATCCTCCAGCCGTCGCCGACGTTGTCCCAGGCGAGCATTTCGCGTTCGTTATAGAAATGGTGCAGCAGCACGCCGCGATAGATGCGATCCACGATCACGGGCCAGTCGGTCCGGAAAGAGTCCGTCAGTTCCGGCGTCTCAAGCCAGTGGAAGCGCTCCTTCCAGACGTCCGGCGCAACGGACTCTCTGCTGATGGGTTCGTAGGTGATGTCGCGGTGGATGGCGTTGCAGATGCCGTAGTCGGCGACCGTGTTCTGGCCGCAGTGGTCCCCGCGGCCGCCGCCCACGATCTTGCGGTGGAAGATCTGGCGCGAGCCGTCGGGGGCGTCGTGGTGCCAGAAGCCGCTGACCAGCATGGAAGGATCGATGGGGAGGCCGTTGTATCCTTCCGTCGTCACCGTGACGCCCCGCTCCCTAAGCCACTCCATGACCGGCATCAGGCCGCAGACGAGCTCTTCGAGCACGCCGATGCGCTCCCAGCCCGGGTGCAGGATCGTGTTCGTCAGGCGCATGTTGTCGAAGTGCAGCGTCTTCTCGACGGGATAGTTCTCGAGGAGCGCTTGCAGGCGCTCGAAGAGCCGCCCGCTCTCGACGTCGAGCGTGTGGCACATCGATCCGTGAACCCCGAGCGCGTCCTGTCCGGGCGATCCGCTGGGCGCGACCAGCGCGTCGTCCCAGTCCCGGCTGCGGCGGTAGGCGTCGTCGATGTTGCTGTGGCAGCTGAGAACCGCGTTGTATCGCTCCTTGCACGCCGCGGCCAGTCGACGCACGTCGTCGAGCGCGCCGAACTCGCGGTTGAAACTGCTGAGAGTCGGGTAATCGCCGTCGTGCCCTCCTTCCTGCAGGCCGACGAGGTAGATGATCTGCGGCAGGCCGTCCGTGACGTTGCGGATCGCGCGGACGATCGCCTCGGCCTGCGGGATCGTCGTCGAGACGCCCAGGAACTGGAGGTTCATGAGGATCTTGTACACGATGGCGTCGCGGTAGATCGGGTCGCCGTCGGGCAGTTTGCGGTTCACCCACAACCGGTAGTCGCTGACATCCGCCCGGCCGTCGCCGTTGATATCCCCGAGGAACACCACCTTCGCCTCCAGCGGCGGCATCGTCTTGCTGCGCACCCGGTACTGGTAGGTGTTCAGCGAGATCGCATAGGCGCCCGCAGCGGTGACTTGGTGGGTCTGGGGAAAGAGCGGGTAGTTGCTGTCCAAGAAGACGCTGAGGGAGCCGTTCCACAGGGTACCGTAAATCACGGGGACCGGCGCCGCCTCCGGCTCGGCCTCCCCGATCGCTTGCGACTTCTCGAGGGCCCACATCTTCCCGCCCGTCGCGGGATCGGGCGGGGTCGTGAAGAGGCGCCAGAAAGGGTAGTCGCGGCCCTGGCACGTCAGTATGGGCAGGTTCTCCCAGCCGACGGTTTTCAGGCTCTCTTTCGGGTCCCTGACGTTTTTCAGTTCGAAGACCAGGGCGTTGTCCCGTAGCGCGAAGGCCATTTCGAAGCCGATTCCTCGCTCCGGCATGGAAAGGGCGTAGGTCGCGCAGGCGTGGTCGCGCGCAACCTCGATCCTCCATTGCCTCCAAGGGACCGGTTCGCCGTTGACCGCAAGCGCCCCTGCGCCTCCGGCGCCGCCCATCTCCTCTCCCGAAGGCTTGTGGGCGTATCGCCTTACCGTAGGCCTTGCGGCGTCCAACTCGACCTTCAGGATCTCGTTCTCCAGAACAATCACGGCGTCATGCATCG
>DATKZW010000775.1:0-5604 GCA_035527775.1 Sumerlaeia bacterium
TCAGGCGCGCGAAGCCGAGTCGGCCGCTCAGACCCTTCTTTCCTTCTCCGTCATTCGAGCGCCCGTCGGCGGAATCGTCATCGACAAGCTGGCCGACGTCGGCGACACGGCCACTCCCGGCCGCCCTCTCCTGACCATCTACGATCCGTCCGCTCTTCGTCTCGAAGCGGCGGCGCCCGAGGCGATCGCCTTGGGGCTGACGAACGGTCAGCATCTGAAGGTGCGGATCGGCACGCTCCCAGAGAACGAGTCGCTCGAAGGGGTCATTGAGGAGATCGTGCCGGAGGCGGACGTGGCCAGCCGCTCGGTGCTCGTCAAGGTTCGCGTTCCGAAAGTGCCCGGTCTTGTGGAAGGGGCCTTCGGCCGGCTGCTGATCCCCGCGCGCGAGCGGATCCGGCTGTGCTTGCCCCTATCCGCCGTCCGCGAGGTGGGGCAGCTGCGATTCGTCGACGTGGCAGCGGAAGACGGCAGATTGGAAAGGCGGCAGGTCAAACTGAGCGACCACAGTCGCATGGGGCGGGTGGAAGTGCTGGCGGGCGTGGGCGCCGGGGAACGGGTCGTCCTCTACGGGCCGCCTCCCCCGCCGATCCCCGAAGGGGTGCGACTCTTTGACGAGGGGGATGCCCCCTCAGCGAGGGGGGATGCGCGATGAACGAAGGCGCCGCCGCCCCTCCTGAAGATCCCTCCTTGCCTCCAGCCGCCACGTCCGGGAGGCGGACACCCCTCACGCAACGCATCGTCGAGGCCTTCCTGCGCGGCAACCTGTCGGTGATGCTGCTGGCGATCTCGCTTCTGGTCGGCGTGGTTGCGCTTCTCGTGACTCCTCGGGAAGAAGAGCCGCAGATCGTCGTGCCGTTGGCGGACGTTTTCGTTCGCGTGCCCGGCGCCGGCGCCGAGGAAGTCGAAAGGCAGGTGGCCACACGTCTGGAGAAGATCCTCTACCAGATCGACGGGGTCGAGTACGTCTACTCCATGTCGCGTCCGGAGCTGGCCGTCGTCACGGTGCGTTTCTACGTGGGCGAGAACCGTGAGGATTCTCTCGTCAAGATCTACAACAAGATCAACTCCAACCAGGATTTCGTGCCTCCCTCCGTTGCGGGCTGGGTCGTCAAGCCGGTCGAGATCGACGACGTGCCGATCGTCAACGTCACCCTTTACAGCGATCGCTATGGCGATGACGCCCTGCGCCGGCTCGCGGAGGAGATCGAAATCAAGCTCCAGTCGGTCAAGAACACGAACAAGGTCTCCGTCATCGGGGGGAGGCCGCGGTCGGTGCGCGTCGAGCTCGATCCGACGCTGTTGGCCGCTCACTCGCTCTCTCCCCTCGAGGTGGCGCGGGCGCTCCAGGTGAGCAACATCCGCTCCTCCTCGGGGTCTTTCGAGACGACCAATCTCGAGTTTCTGGTCGACGCGGGCGACTTCCTCGGCAGCGCCGAAGCGATCCGGGAACTCGTCGTCGGGGTCGAGGACGGCAAGCCCGTGAATCTGCGCGAGGTGGCTGACGTTCTGGATGGTCCCGTCGAAGTCGAAACCTACACGCGAACCGGTTTCGGGCCGGCCGCGGGGAATCTCCCCGCGGGACTCGACCGGGGCCGCATCGAGCGCGGCGAGCTGCTGCCGGCCGTCCACGTCGCCGTGGCCAAGAAGAAGGGGACTAACGCCGTGTGGGTGGCGCGGGCGGTGGAGAAACGGATGGAGGAATTGGAGCGGGACCTGTTCCCCGACGGCGTGCACTATCGCATCACGCGCAACTACGGCGAGACGGCCAACGCCAAGGTCAACGAATTGGTCGAGGGGCTGATCATCGCCCTGATCGTCGTCATCGGCCTCATCTACCTCACCATGGGCTGGCGCGAGGCGCTCATCATCGCCGCCGCCGTCCCCGTGACTTTCTCGCTCACGCTGCTCGTCAACTACCTCTTCGGCTACACCATTAACCGCGTGACGCTCTTCGCCTTGACGCTGTCGCTCGGTCTTGTGGTCGACGATCCGATCGTCGACGTGGAGAACATCTACCGCCATTTCAAGATGCGCAAGGAGCCCCCTTTGCGGGCCGTGCTGACGGCCGTCAACGAGGTGCGCCCGCCCATCATCCTCGCGACGCTGGCCGTCATCATTTCGTTTCTCCCGCTCAACTTCATCACCGGCATGATGGGCCCCTACATGCGGCCGATGGCGATCAACCTGCCACTGACCATGCTTATGTCGCTGCTGGTCGCCTTCACCATCACCCCCTGGATGAGCTACCACGTTCTCAAGTCGGAGTACGGCAAAGAAGAGAAACCGTGGGATCTCGAGGCAAGCCCCATCTACAAACTCTACAACACGGTCCTGCCCGTGTTCATGAAGTCGCGTCTGGCCTGCTGGGCGCTTCTCGCCGTGACGGCGGGACTTTTGGGGTTCGCCGGTTGGCTCGCCATGTCGCGCCGGGTTCCCCTGAAGATGCTGCCTTTCGACAATAAGAACGAATTCCAGATCGTGATCGATATGCCCGAAGGGACCCCTTTGGAGATGACCGACGCCGCCGCGAACGCGCTGGCCGCCTACCTGCGCACGGTCCCCGAGGTGACGGATCTCCAAACCTACGTGGGGACCGCCTCCGCCATGGATTTCAACGGAATGGTGCGCCACTACTACTTGCGCCGCGGATCGAACGTCGCCGATATCCGAGTCAACCTGGTCGACAAGGACGACCGCAAGCAGCAGAGCCACGACGTCATTCTGCGACTGCGAAAGGACCTGACAGGGATCGCCGCCAAGCGGGGGGCCAATATAAAGATGGTCGAGATGCCTCCCGGCCCGCCGGTCATCGCCACGGTTACGGCCGAGGTGCGCGGCCGGCCGGACCATTCCTATGACGATCTCATCCGAGCCGCCAAGGCGGTCCGCGCGCGCCTCGAACAAGAGGCGGGAGTCGTTGACGTGGACGACACCGTCGAATCGGATCAGACGAAATTCGTCTTCGTCACCGACAAAGAGAAGGCCGCCTTGAACGGGGTTTCCACCGAGGAGGTGATGCGCACGGTCCGCCTGGCGCTGGCCGGAACCGAAGTGGGGAGTCTTCGACGGGCGGACGAAGCTAATCCGCTGGCGATAGAGATCCGCATGCCGCGAGGCAAGCGTTCGAGTCTCTCCGATCTGCGGCGAATCGACGTCAAAGGGGGCGCCGGCAATCTCGTCACCCTGGGCGAGATCGGCCACTTCGAGGAAGTCGTTCAGGACAAGACGATCTACCACAAGAACCTCGAGCGCGTGGTCTACGTCTTCGCGGAAGCGGCGGGGCGCCCCCCCGCGGAGATCATCCTGGATGTGCAAGCCGACCGGGTCGGGAAGACCGAGCCCCCCTCGGCGCCTCCCGATGGTCTGTTGCCGGGCGGCGCCCCGGTGAACGATTTCGTGGCGCTCGCGAAAGCGGAGCGCCAAACGCCCCTCTCCGAGCGCACCTACTTGCGCAACGGCGCCGGCATCCCGTGGACGCTCCCCGAAGGCTTCGACGTGAAATGGTCCGGCGAGGGCGAGTGGGACATCACGTTGCGCGTCTTCCGCGATCTCGGCCTGGCCTTCGCGGCGGCGTGTCTGGGGATCTATATTCTCCTCGTCTACCAGACCGGTTCCTATGTCATGCCCCTGATTCTGATGATCTCGATCCCGCTCACCTTGATCGGCATCATGCCGGGCTTCTGGCTGCTGAATCTGCTGGCCAACGAGAACGTCGGCGGCTTTGCGACCCCCGTTTTCTTTACGGCCACGGCCATGATCGGCATGATCGCCCTCTCGGGAATCGCCGTGCGCAACGCCATCCTCCTCATCGAGTTCGTGCACGAGGCCCTGAAGCAGGGGCTGACCCTGCGCGAGAGCCTCATTCGATCCGGCGCCGTGCGCCTGCGTCCGATTCTTCTGACCGCCGGCACCGCCGGCTTGGCCGCTTTTCCGATCACGCTGGACCCGATATTCTCCGGTCTGGCGTGGGCGCTCATTTTCGGCCTGACCGTCTCGACCGCCTTCACGCTCATCGTGATACCGGTGGTCTATTGGCTGGTTTACGCGAATCGCCCCGGTCATGGGGCGCCCCAGGAAGGCTTGACGGAATGAGGAAGACCAGCTGTCGGGAAGTCCCGGCGAAGAAGGAGGAATTAGGAAAATGGTGCGTGAACGCGTGATCCGTTTGGTGGCGGGAACCCTGGTCCTGGCCAGTCTGGCCTTGGGGCTCTGGGCGAGTAAATGGTGGTTTCTTCTGACCGCCTTGGTGGGGCTGAATCTCTTTCAGTCCGCCCTCACGGGCTGGTGCCTGATGGACGACGTTCTTCGCAAGGGCTTTGGAGTCAAGAGCGAAGCCGATCGTGTGCGCGAGGAGATGGCAAGCGCCCCGGCGCCCCGCGCGGAGTGAGAACCCCGGCGGCTCCCCCTTGCCCTCAGAGGGAAGGGCGGGCCTGGCGCCCCCGGCAAGACCCGCGCCGGCGAGGGGACGCCGGATCCCCAGGCATTGCTACTGAATGTAGTCGTGGCCCGGCTCGCCCGTGGGGCATTTCACGTGCTCGCTGTGCGAGTCGGGGATCTCGATTGGCGTGCCCGTCGTCGGACATCGCGGCGTTTTCTGCAAGTAGAGCGTGAGCCCGACAATGTCGTCCATGGACGGCTTGTCCAACGTGTTCTGCTCCATGGCGTATTGCATTCTGGCGCCCTGAAGCTTCATTTGGGACTCCTGACAGGCTGACTTCTGCGAATGCGACCGGGCCTTGATGAAAGCCGGCGTCGCGATCGCGATGAGAATCCCGATGATCGCCACCACGATCATGATCTCCACGAGTGTGAAGCCGTGCTGGGTTTTCTCTTTCCGCGCTAGCATTTTCTCCCCTCCTTGGCGGCAGCCCGCTGTACAGTCGTAAGAGAATCGCGCAAGGACGGCAGCTGATCGAAAGGTGTCTTGCCGGGCGCAACGTTCTCCACCCTTACAAAGGGGGGGCGGGGGCAGGCGCGCAACCCTTCGCAGGCCTGCCCCCGCCTGAAGACGCTCCCGCAGTTTCCGCTGCAGGGGAAACCCGGGAAATCATTCCGACATCACTCGGTGATCTTGTGAGTCACGGGCGTAAGAATGCCGGTCGGGCAGGAAGCGTCGTCCTGGTAGCCCGGGATCACGATAACGTCGCCCGTGGTGGGACATCTGGGCGTGCGCTGCAGGTAAAGGGTGGCGCCGACCAGGATAGCGTAACTGGGAGTCGTCGTGGTGTTGTTCTCGAGATAATACTGCTGCGCGGCGCCTTGCGTCTTCTGCTGGCTCTCCTGGCACGCCTTGGCCTGCGATTGCTGCCGGGCCTGGATGAAGCCGGGCACGGCGATGGCCACCAAGATGCCGATGATCGCGACCACAATCATGATCTCGACCAACGTAAAGCCCTTCTTGGTCAGCTTCCTCATGGTGGTTTCTCCTCCTCCTGGGGATTTGGCTCGGGGCGTATGCGCCCGACGAGCCGGTTCACCTTCACGTGCCTGAAAGAAGCAATGGATGTGCCAATTCAAGAACCGCCCGCTCGCCATTGCCAAAGCGCTCGGACCGGTCGCTCCCGGTGGATCGTAACCCCTGAATACTCAGTCATCCACGGGCCA
>DATKZW010000776.1:0-7754 GCA_035527775.1 Sumerlaeia bacterium
ATCCGTTCTCCTCAAGAAGCCGCGCGACTTCGCCGATCTGCCCCGCCCCAATCTCCACGGCCATCCAGCCCCCCGGCCGCAGCCGCTCGGCGGCGCTGGGGATCAAGGCAGAGATCACATCGAGGCCATCCTCCCCCGCAAAGAGCGCCGCGGCCGGTTCGTGGCGCGCGACGTCCGGCGGAAGGCTCGCGCGGTCGCGCTCAGCCACGTAGGGCGGATTCGACACGACCAGATCGAGCGGTCCTTCGACGTTGTCGAGGAGAGAGGTCTTGCGGAATTCGATTACGCCGGCGACGCCGTGGGTTCGCGCATTGTCGGCCGCGACGGCGAGGGCGGCCGCTGAGACGTCCGTTGCCACGAAGCGAGCGCCCGGAAGATGGGCGGCCAAGGCAACGACGACGGCGCCCGATCCCGTTCCGACGTCGGCAATCCTTGGAGGTCCCGCGTCGCGGTCGCCGGCCATTGTTTCAGCGAGTTCGAGCGCTTCCTCGACGAGGAGCTCCGTCTCGGGACGGGGCACAAGGACATCGGGCGTGACGCGCAATTCCAGGGAGAAGAACTCGCGCTTGCCCGTGATGTAGGCCACGGGCTCGAATTCCGACCGCCGCTGCAAAAGGGCGCGGTAGAGTTTTTTTTGGTCCTCGTCGAGGAGCCGGTCCCAGGCGAGGTAAAGATTCAGACGGCTCGTGCCGAGAATATGGGCCAGCAGCGCCTCCGCGTCCAGGCGCGCCGACGGGATTCCCTTGTCGGCGAGCCAGCCGGTCGAACGCGTCAGAGCGTCTTTGATGTTTAGAAGGGTCGAGGCCGGCACGGTGATTGAGGTTCTCAGTTCAAGGTTCGGCTTCGGCGAACGCGGTCAGGCGGCGTGGCTGTTTGAGTTTCCCAGTCCCTCGAGTTTCCGTCGCTGTTCGTCCTGAGCGAGGGCCTCGAAGACGTCGTCAAAGTCCCCTTCCATAATCTGGTCGAGTCTGTAGAGAGTCAGTCCGATCCGGTGATCGGTCAGGCGGTTCTGCGGGACATTGTACGTGCGAATCCGGCCGCTGCGGTCGCCGCTGCCGACTTGCTGGCGCCGGGCCTCCGACTCCTCGCTTTGGCGGCGGGCGAGTTCGCGGTCGTAGAGGCGCGAGCGCAGCACCTTGAGCGCTTTCGCGCGGTTCTTGTGCTGGGACTTCTCGTCTTGGCACGACACGACCAGGCCGCTCTCAAAATGCGTGATCCGCACGGCCGAGTCGGTGGTGTTGACGCTCTGGCCGCCGGGTCCGCTCGAGCGGAAGACGTCGATGCGAATGTCTTCGGGCTTGATCTCGACGTCCACCTCGTCCGCCTCCGGCATGACGGCGACGGTGATCGCCGACGTATGGATGCGTCCCGAAGCTTCGGTAATCGGAACGCGCTGCACGCGGTGGATGCCGCTCTCGAATTTCAGGCGGCTGTAAACGTTCTGGCCCTCGACGCCAAAGATGACTTCCTTGAAGCCGCCCAGCCCGGTTGGGTGGCTCGATAGAACATCGGTTTTCCACCCTTGCGTCTCCGCGTAGCGCATGTAAGCGCGCAACAGGTCGCCCGCGAAAAGGGCCGCCTCCTCGCCTCCCGTCCCGGCGCGGATCTCCATAACGGTATTCTTTCCGTCCATCGGATCGGCGGGAAGCAAGAGAAGCTTCAATTCGCGTTCCAGGACCGGGAGCAGCGCGTCCATCTCTTTCATCTCGGCCCGCGCCATCTCGGCCATCTCGGGATCGGGGTCGCCGGCCAAGGCCGCCGCTTCCTCACGGGCGTGCGCGACCCGCTGGCGCTCCCGCCACTTCTCGACGACGCGCGTCAGATCGCGATGCGCCTTGGCCGCCCGACGGCTCTTTTCCCGATTGCCCGCCACGGCAGGATCGCCCATCGACTTCTCGAGCTTTTCGAGCGTCTTTTCGATCTCGCGGCACTGCTTCTCGAAGTCCATCCGCTTCGCCTCGATCCAACCGTCGCAGCCGGCCTCCCGCTCCCCGCCGCCGGCATTCTTCCATCCGGAGCTTCGCACAACCTTCTGCAAAAGCACAAGCAATATCCCGGGCTAGCCGGCGCCCTCGGCGCAATTCGTGCTGTCCCTTGAGGCGCCGGGGGTGTACTATCATTCCGCAGCCTTCGCTCCTCGCGGGCAGGATTGAATCGACGCCGTCCCTAGCCCCGCGACAAGAGGCGCGAAGCGCGAGGAGTGGACGCCGATGAACGCTGTTGACGCCTCGGGAGGAAACACTCCTTCTGAGCAGACCCCGGATTTGGTCGAACCGGACGATTCGCTGCCGGAAACGCGGATGGAGGACCTTGAGAGGGCGCTCCAGGACGCCGCGGCGCGCGCCGGCTGGAAGCGCCTGATGCCCGTCCAGGCCAAGACCATACCCTACATGCTGGCCGAGCGCGACCTGATCGTCCAGGCCCGGACCGGCAGCGGAAAGACAGGGGCGTTCCTCTTGCCGATCCTGGGGAAGATCGACCCGGGACGCGCCGACTGCCAGGCCCTGGTCCTGGCGCCGACCCGCGAACTCGCCAACCAAGTGGCAAAGGAGGCCGAGATCCTCTCGGGCGACATGGGGGTGCGAACCGTCGCCGTTTACGGCGGCGTCGCTTACGGTCCGCAGATCGAGGGGTTCAAGAAAGGCGCCCACGTCGTGGTCGGCACGCCCGGGCGCATTCTGGACCATCTCGAGCAGAGATGTCTGCATCTCAACAAGCTCGCGGTTCTCGTCTTCGACGAGGCTGACCGCATGCTCTCCATGGGGTTCTATCCCGACATGAAGCGGCTCCAGGGGCATCTGCCTCGCCGTTCCTTTGCCGCCTACATGTTCTCGGCCACCATCACCCCCAACGTCCGCAGGCTGGCGAACCAGTTCCTGAGAAACCCCGATTTCCTGAGTCTAAGCCGGGACGTCGTCCACGTGGCCGAGGTCCAACACGTCTACTACATGGTTCCCGCCATGGAGAAAGACCGCTGCCTCGTGCGCGTGATCGAAATGGAGAACCCCGACTCGGCCCTCATTTTCTGCAACACCAGGGCCTCGGCGCACTACGTGGCCACGGTCCTGCAACGCTTCGGGTACGACGCCGACGAGATCAGCTCCGATCTCCCCCAGAAAGCCCGCGAGGACGTGATGAAGCGCATCCGCGCGGGGAAACTCCGGTTCCTCGTGGCCACCGACGTCGCGGCCCGAGGCATCGACCTCATTTCACTCTCACACGTCTTCCAATACGAAGTGCCGGAAGATCCCGAGTCCTACATCCACCGCGCCGGCCGAACGGGCCGCGCAGGCGCGGCCGGTGTGGCCGTCACGCTCGTTGCGGGGATGGAACAAGTCGAGCTGAACCGAACCGCCAAACGCTACGGCATTGATATGGAACGGCGGCCCACCCCTTCCGACGCGGACGTTCAGTCGATCGTGGCCGAACGGGTCACGGCTCTCCTGGAGACAAAGCTCCGCGACCGGGACAAACTCCGGACCGAGCGCATGGAGCGCTTCGTTTCCCTGGCCCGCGGCCTCGGGGAAAGCGCGGACGAACTGCGCGTCATAGCGATGCTCCTCGACGACTTCTACCAGGAAACGCTCCACGCGCCCCCGGCGCCGATCCCCGACTCCCCGGACGCTCCGCCGCCGGCGTCGGAAAGGAAACAATCCCCCGCGCGACGGACGAAACGGGACGGCGGCCAGCGCCAGAGCAAAGGCCGGAGCGGAGCCGAACGTTCGGGGCGACGCCGGTAGCGGACGCGGCCTCCGCGCTCCCACACCGTCGCCCAAAGGAACCGATCTCGATTCGTGAGAAAAAACGTCGCGAACACGCCTGCGGCCGCGGTCGCCTATTGCGTCCTCGGCGCCAATCTCGGGCGCCGCGAGGCGACGTTGCGCCGCGCCGTCTTTCTTCTGGCGCAGTCGAGTTCGATTGAAGTCCTGCGGACAAGCCGCATCTACGAAACCCCGCCTTGGGGAAGAACGGACCAACCGCCCTTCCTGAACGCCGCGGTCCAATTGCGCACGACTCTCCCGCCCGAGGCGTTGCTCGATCGGTTTCAGGAGATCGAGGGCGAGTTGGGACGGCCCGCCGTGTGGACCGAGCGATGGGGCCCTCGCGCGGCGGACCTGGACCTGGCCCTCTACGGAAACCAGACGGTCAACACCGAGCGTCTGACGGTTCCGCACCCCCGCCTTGCCCAACGCGCTTTCGCCCTCATACCCCTTCTCGAGATCGACTCCGCCGTTCGCGAGCCCGCTACAGGCAGACCGTACGCCGGGGATCTCGGGCGTCTTGGAGCGGAGGAACGCGAGTCGTGTCGGCCATGGGGCGAGCTGGCGATGACGATCGAATCCGTCCGCGAGATTCTCTCCGGGAGGCAAGGCGAGACCGCGGTTCCTCAGACGCCTTTGCGCGACGACGCGCTTCTGCTGTCGAGCGCGTCGCCCGAACAGACCGAGCGGGCAGGGGAAGAACTGGGCAAGGGGATGGTTGGCGGAGCGGTCGTTGCATTGGTCGGGAGCCTTGGCGCCGGCAAGACTTGCTTCGCGCGCGGATTCGCCCGAGGACTGGCAGTTGCCGAGCGGCTCACGTCGCCCAGCTATGTGCTTGTCAAGAGCTACGAAGGTCGTCTGACCCTCCATCACGCCGATTTCTACCGTCTGAGCGGCGAAGAGGGGGCAACGGACGAGGGCGATCCTCGGGCCGACGGCGCTTCTCCCGCCAGCCTGACCAGCCTTGGGCTGGACGACTGCCTCGAGGACCCCAAGGCCGTTGTCTTGATCGAATGGGCCGACCGCTTCCCCCGCTGGCTCGAGCCCCCTTTCTGGTCCGTCGAGATCGCCGGCTGCGGCGAAGCGCGTCGCATGATTCTGCTCCATTGGAACCGAAGACGGCGATCGGAGACCCAACACGGTTGATGTCCGTCAAGCGCGTCCGCGCGGCCCGAAGGCCGGACCGAACCGGATTCTCGTTGACTTCGTTCGGCGTGTTTCCTATCGTAACATCCCCCGGGCTCCGGCGGGACGGTCCGGAGCCGCATCTCGTTGCCGCAGAAGCTGGGCGGGTGTAACTCAGTCTGGTAGAGTGCCAGCCTTCCAAGCTGGTTGTCGCGGGTTCGAGCCCCGTCGCCCGCTCCATAGAGGCCTCACTCAGGGGCTTATTCTCCTCCTGTGACCCCGGTTGTGCCACGGTGTAACCCGCCCTCCGAGGGAAGGACTGCGAGATCGCCGAGAAGGGGAGGCACACTCATGATGACATCTCGGGAAAAGACATGGCTCTCTCCAGAGCGAGCGTTCACGTTGATCGAGCTCCTGATCGTGGTGGCCATTATTGCTATTCTGGCCGCCATCGCCGTGCCGAATTTCCTGGAAGCCCAGGTGCGTTCCAAAGTCTCCCGCACCTACGCCGACATGCGGGCCGTGCGAACCGCTCTCGAAAGCTACCGCGTGGACAATAACGATTACATCATCGATGCCGATACTCCCGAGTGGAGAAGCGCGGAGATCCGGACCTGGGTGCAACTGACGACCCCCATCGCCTACCTCACCTTCATCCCCCTCGCCCCCTTCCCTTACAAAGACCTCGGAAGAACCCAGGTCGATAGATATGGGCGCACCGTCTTCGACTATTGGGGTCCCGGATGGTATGACGCCAACGCCAGCCTGAACGACTTTGCCAAGTCCCTCGGCATCCGCTGCATCTATGGAACGGCCGGCCCGGCTCAGACCCACGACCACCAGATCACCACCATCGAGGAGCACCTGGCCCTCGATCAGGGACGCCTGCCGGTTTACAACCCCACGAACGGCGCCCGTTCCCACGGGATGATCTTGGGCTCCAACAAGGTCAGCATCTACTGAACGTTCCTTCAATTCGCGCGCGCAGCGTCCGGCCGATGCTCGGCCACGACGGGCTCGAAGGCCTTCATGATCCCGGCGGTCTGCTCCGCGTGCGTGCCCGAACCGATTCCGAGGTTGGCGTCCGGTTCCGGAATGGCGAGTTGGCGGAAGAACAGGTCGCTCATGCGCTCATCGTAGTGCTGGCCCGTGTGAACGAGCAGCACCTCGATGCCGTCGCAGTGTGCGTAAGCCGCCATGATGGGGGCTATTTTCATGAAGTTCGGCCGTGCGCCGACGACGTTGATGATTTTCAAGCCAGGCGCCTTTCCCTCAGGTCTGTCCGCGTGCGGTCTCCTGGGTCTGCCACTCCCAAGACACATCCATCCTTACTACTAGTTTTGGGACCACTATGTAAATGCTTTTTCCCATCCCGCGTTCCCAATCGGCGCGCAACTCCCGAAAAAGCCTTGACACCCTTCGGAGCGTTCTGTAGCCTCCAATTCCATGGTTCCCGGGCCGTTGCGGAAGGTCGCGGGCCGTGGGGGGGACTGTGGAACACTGCGTAAGTCCCCTGATTTCAGTAGTTCTCTGTCTCCCCCCCTGGGCGGTCTCTCTCGATACGATCCCGGTTGCCGCTTCAAGGAACCGCGTGCGACGAAAGGCTCGCGGACATGCGGTGGAGGATGCTCTTATGCGTTGGAAGATTCTCTTTGCCTTCCTGCTTCTGGCCTGTATCGCCGTCGCAGGAGGCGCGGGGTGGTACAAATGGCAGACCGTACAGATCCGCAAGGAGTTGGCGGAGCAGCTGCTTCTCTGCAAGAACCAGATCCGCATGGAGGAACACGCCCGGGCTCAGGCCAATCTCGAACGCATTCTGGCGGAACACCCCAATGTGCAAGGCGCCGACGCTATCTGGGCCACTCTGGCCGCCTCCTATGAAAAGACGGGCGACGCGGACAAGGCCGTCGGGTGCTGGGAGAAGATCCGCACGGACTTTCCCGGATCCCCGCACGTGGACGAAGCCCTGGCCGCTCTGGCCCACCGCCACTTCGATCGTGAGGAATTCGGCGAGGCCGAGCGGCTGTGGGACATTCTCCTGAAGAACTTCCAGGATAGCGACGCCGTCGACGACGCGCTTTTCGGCAAGGCGCGCTTGACTTACGAACGCGAGGGGGCTCTCGCGGCGCGCGCCGCGCTTCTCAGACTGCACGAAGCGCACCCGGATTCGAACCGCCGAGCCGAGGTCGAGGAAATGCTGGGAAAGGTCAATCTCGAACTGCTCTACTCCTCAGCGCTGCTCGAGGAGGAGGGGGACCAGATCTACGCGATCAGGCGGGGCGACACCCTCGAGTCCATTGGCCGGCAGTTCGGAGTGTCCCCCGACCTCCTGGCCCGCATCAACCACATTCCCGACGAACGCTCTTTGACCGTCGGCAGGCGCTTGAAGGTTCCGAGCGTAGAGTTCTCCATCACTATCGACAAGAGCGACAACACCCTTCTGCTCCAGAACAGAGGGAGGTTCTTCAAACGCTATCGCGTCCGCACGGGCAGCGCCGATTGGCGCACGCCGCGCGGCGACTTTCACATCATCCGCAAAGTGAAGGATCCTTCGTGGAACAACCCGGAAGATCACCGAACCTACGGTCCGGGCGACCCGGGCAACGAGCTCGGCACGCGGTGGATGGCCTTCGAGGGCAACATGCTTGGCATCCACGGCACGATCCAGCCCGAAACCATCGGAACCTACGTTTCGAAAGGATGCATCGGCATGCTAACCGAAGACGTGGAGGAGCTCTACGACTTGGCGCCCCTGCGTACGCCGGTCAAGATTACAGGAAAGATGCAAGTTCATGACAAAGAGAAAATCTAGTCCGAAACGGCCCGATTCCCTTATTCTCACGCTGGGCCTTCCCAAAGGCAGTCTTC
>DATKZW010000777.1:0-6538 GCA_035527775.1 Sumerlaeia bacterium
CGCTCAGGGGGAAGCGGCAGAGCTCGACCCACATCCGCAAGTGCGCGCCCGAGTTGATCGCTTCTCGGCTCTGGAAGCCCAAGCCGCTGCCGCTGATGTCGAGGAGGTGCACGGCGTAGGTGACCGGCCGAGCGGTTTCCCTGCCTTCGGCCAGGGCAATCAGGTAGTCCAGTTTCGAATCGAGCTGCTCCACGTAGCGCGTCATCTGGGAGAACTGCTGGTTGATGTTCTCGCCCAGATCGTCGCTGTGCCAGAACCGGTCGACCTCAATCTCGAGGTCTTCGCGCGCCGGCACGCTGCTGAGGACCCTGTTCTTGGCTTCCTCGAGGCGCTCTGGCGGGATGATCTCGTACCTCAGAGAAAGACGAATGGGAACGCGAAGAAACTGGCGACGCTGCTCCACTTGCAGCCTCGCGCGCAAACCGTCCCCCCGGACCTCTTCGACGAGGACGGGGCAGCTCTCCTCGCGCCCCCGGTCGTCCCAAGCCATTGTAATCTCGCGGTTGAAGAGCCGATCGGAATCCGCGCACAGTTGGCCTCGCGGGAAGACCACATGGAGCGCCTCGCCCTGGATCCGCACGACGGCTCCGTCGGGCAAAGCGTCCACCCCCGGCGGCAATTCGCGAAAACGCACCGTCTGACCGGGGCGCAGAATCTCTTCGGGTTTCATCGCTGGACCTCTTTCTCGCGGGCATTGGAGAATCTGCGGGCGCCGCTCGAGATCCCCTTCTTTATCGGCAACCGGCCTGGGGAAGTCAAGTCTTCCCGCAGGAGACGCGCTTTGACTAGGGAGGTCAGGACTTCCCCTGAGACCCGCGGTTCTCAGGCCATGCTCCCTTCCACCACGCCTCCCACTGGCGGACAAACTCCTCCTGCTGGGCTGTCTCGATCGAGCCGGGCCGCGCTCGGCGGACCTCGGCAATGGCCTCTTGCGCCGCGCAGCCGTCCGCCACGAGCCAGCAGGCCAGCATCGTGCCCGTCCGGCCATATCCCGTGGCGCAGTGCACAACGACGCATCCCCCGCGGGAAATCTCCTCATTGATGAAAGACACCGCGCTCGCCACCTCTTCGAAAGTCGGAACGCCGAAATCCGGCACGGGCACGTGCAGGGACCGCAAGCCGGCCTCGGCCACGAGGGCCGGACTTAGGGCGCCTTCCGTGAGGGTGACGATCGCCGTGACACCGTGGGCGGCGGCCATCTCCACGAGACTCGGCAGAAGCCACGATCCTCGCCCCGGATGACCGCAGGCGGCCACCTTCTGGTCTCGGACAAAGGTCAACTCTGGCATCACAATCGCCTCTCCCGACGCCCATCGCCAAGCAGTATGACACATTCCGCCGGTTGGACGTAAGAGCAAAAGTCGCGCCCGGCCAACTTGACAAATGCTCCGCCCTCTCTCTAATCTGGACTCAGTTTCCCGCCCTTGTGGGACGAACGTCCTTGGGGCAGGAGCTCGATTTCCATTCGGTAGAGGAAGCGCGATGGCGCCTAGACCTATCCGGCGCCGGGACACTCAACCCCGTGGAGAAACGGGGGCGGCTTTCCTGTCCCTTGGCGCCGCCGCGGAAAGCTGCGAGCGCCACCGGTTTGCCCACGAGGCGATGGCGACGACCTTCGAGGCGATCGTGGCCGGCGAGACGGCCCGCTACGCCGGCCAGGCCGCCCAGGACGCCTTCAGCGAGATCGACCGGATCGAAAGACTCCTCAGCCGCTTCGATCCGGCCAGCGACGTCTCCCAGATCAACCGCCTTCGGCCGGGCCAAGCGGCGCGGATCGGTTTCGACGCGTTCGACTGCCTCAAAACGGCATGGCGCCTGCATAAGGAAACGCACGGCGCATTCGACGTGACAGTCGGCGCCCGCGTCGCGCTCTGGCGGGATTCCAGCCTTAACGCGCCCCGGAGCGGCAACGCGAGCGTCCCGCACGCCGAGCCCCTCTCGCCGCACCCGACCGACGCTTCGTCCGCGGCGGGGGTGGTCGAACCGCCGCGCGTGGGATTGGATCGACTGGAACTCGGCACGGGTGACAGAGAAGACGGTCCCAAGGAGTTCACCGTTCGCTTTTTGCCCCGCGAAGACGCTCCCGCGGACCCAGAAGCCGGTTCTCTCTCCCTCGGCGAGGCCGACGAAGAAGCCCTGAGCCCGGCGATCGACTTGGGCGGCATCGGCAAAGGCTACGCGCTCGACCGAGCCGCCGAGATCCTCCGCGAGTGGAGCATCGAATCCGCCCTGATCCACAGCGGGGGAAGCACGGCCCTGGCCATCGGCGCGCCCCCCGGCGAGAAGGGCTGGCCCATCGGCGTCGGGGGCGATCATGAGAGCCTGGGCGCCGTCGGTCGGATACTCCTTGGAAGCGGCGCCGTGAGCGGATCGGGAACGGAACAGCAAGGCGCCCATATTATCGATCCCCGGACGGGCCGCCCCGTCACGGGCAACCGTTCGGCTTGGGCGCGCTGTTCTTGCGCTGCAGAGGCGGACGCTCTTTCGACCGCCTTCATGATCATGGCGCCGCCCGAGATCGAGGCGTTCTGCGCCGCCCATCGAGACGTTGCCGCCATGACCGTGATCGAGCATCCCTCGGGCGGCGGCTCTGTGTTCCGGTTCGGCCCGTGGGACGCCAGCGAGCCCCGATCCTCATGAAGCCTGACTTCGACTTCCTGAAGACGGGGCCGTCGCCTTTGCCCGCGGCGCTCCCCCTCCGGACACTCCACTCACGCGACCGACCGACTTCGTAACGTTCGGAGTTCCGCCTTTAGGCGGCTCTCCGTTCCGGCTGAAGCCGGGACCCCGAACGCGCTGCTCGTCGTCTGGTAGGGCGGGGCAACGCCCCACCACGCCCCACCAGCGGTCTTCCGAGCATGTCTTGCGGGAAACGGCCTATTGCGTTGTCGCCGCCGCAAGGGGAGCGGCCGACGGCGGTTTGCGCGAGGATTCCGGCGTTTCCTTCGGCGCCGGTTTTCGCTCGCTCGCGTTTTTCTTCGTGGTTTGCTCATCTTTCGATTGACTTGCCGCGGCTCGACACTATAATGTCCCGTCTGATCCGGCCTCTGTGGAGGAGGAGAAGGGATTCGCTCGCTATGAACATCCTGCTGGGCATCGTTCTCGTGCTGTGGCTTTCCGCCTGTGCCGTGCTGGTGCTCGTCATTCTGGTCCAGTCCGGCAAAGGGGGAGGACTTTCTGGCCTCGTCGGCGCGGGAACCACGCTGGGAGACCAACTGGGCGCCACCGGCGCGGAAAAAACGCTCAATCGCTGGACCTCGTACTGTGCCATCGGGTTCCTCGTTCTGGGCATTCTGCTGGTCCTGATGTCCAACGCCGTTTACCAGCGCGGCCCCTTGGACGACGTACCCGAACTGGAGGTCGAGAATCAGAGCGCTACGCAGCAAGGCCCTGAAGCATCCACTTCCGCTGGCGGGTCCCAGGCGCCGGCCCCCGACACGTCCGCCGGCGTCGGCGGCAGCGCCCCCAGCTCCGTTCCTTTCGGCGAGCCCCCGGAAGCCAGTCCCGCCGAAGCTGGCCTTGCGCCCGCCGAAAAACCCGCGGCGGAAACCGGCCCCTCAGACCAGTAAACCGGCTTTGCTTCGTCGAGGCCCGCTCCGCGCCTCCTCCGCCGACCCATGCGCCTTCCCCCCGCCATCCACCACGAACGGCTGCCCAACGGCCTCACCGTGCTGATGGTTCCCCGCCTGGGGGGCGTTGTCACCGTCGACGCGTGGATCGGCGTCGGCTCGGCGGACGAAACGCCTGAACTGAACGGCGTCTCCCATTTCCTCGAACACATGCTCTTCAAGGGCGCCGGCCGCTACGGCCCGGGCGAAATCGACCGCGTCGTCGAGGGGGTCGGCGGCATGATGAACGCCGGCACCTCCCACGACTTCACCCACTGCTACGTCACCGCCGCTTCGGAGAACTTCCCCGTCGCCCTCGACGTCGTCGCCGCAGTGATTGAGAACGCCACGCTCGATCCCGACGAACTCGATCGGGAGCGCCAAGTCATTCTTGAAGAGTACGCCCGCAAGCAGGACGACCCCCACGGCGTCCTGTGGGAGACCCTCTATGACCGCGCCTTCGCCACGGGGCCTTACAAAGCGCCCGTCCTCGGCGTCCCGGAGTCCCTCGAGGCGATCGGCCGCCCGGAGATGCTCGACTACTACTGTCGCCACTACGCCCCCGAGAACGTCGCCCTCCTGGTCGTCGGGGACATCGAGCCGCCCAGAGCGCTGGAGGCCGTGGGAGCCGCGTTGAGCGGTTTCCACAGACCCTTTCAGCCGCTCGTGGCGCGCGGCGGCGTCGAGACAACCTACTGCGAATCCGTCGAGACCGTACTGGAGAAAGACGTCAACGAAACCTACGGCGTCATGGCTTTTCCCGTCCCGGCCCTCAAGGATTGCGCCGCGGCATACGCTCGGGACGTTTTGCAGTTCCTGCTGGGCTGCGGGGACGCTTCACTCCTCTA
Organism: Sumerlaeia bacterium; assembly: GCA_035527775.1. GTDB lineage: Bacteria > Sumerlaeota > Sumerlaeia > UBA8349 > UBA8349 > DATKZW01. Next base: position 4,457 of record DATKZW010000777.1, read on the forward strand.
CCAGGAGATCAAGGAGAAGCGTCGGTTGGCGACGTCGATCCAGGCCGGCTGCGGCAGCTCGCGCTATCCGGACCTCTTCTATGTCTGCTACACCTGCGATGAGGCAAAACGCCCCGATCTCGAAAAAGCGACGCTCGAGCAGATCGATCGCGTTGCCCAGGCGCCGCCCGCGCCGCAGACCCTCGAGCGCGCTCGCCGCCTGCTCGCCAACGCCCACGCCTTCTCACTGGAGACAACCAATGGCGAATCCGCGGCGATCGGGTACTATTACACCGTAACGGGCGCCACCCGCTTCGAGCGCGACTACACGCGCGAGATCGCCGACGTGAGCGCCGAGCGCGTTCAGGAACAGGCGCAACGCTGCCTCAAGCCCGAAACGATGACGCGGGTGGCGGTCCGACCGAAACAGGCCGGAGCCCCCGCGCACGGAGCCCCTCCGCATGATTGACGTCCGCGCGCACATTCTCCCGAACGGCTGCAAGGTCCTGTTGCGACCCACCCCCGACAAGGCCATCCTGTCGATCGTGGCCGTCGTCCGCTGGGGGGCGCGCGACGACCCGGCCGACCAGGCGGGGCTCTCCCACCTTATGGCCCGTCTCCTGACCAAGGGAACCGGCTCGCGGACCGCTTTTGAGATCGCCCAGACCTTGGAGTCCGTCGGCGGCGACATCGAGGCGTTTTGCGGGCAGGACTTCCTGGGGCTCGAGACCCAGACCGTCGAGACCGATTGGCGGATCGCTCTCGACGTGCTGACCGATTGCCTTTTCCACTCCACCTTCAGAACCGGGGAATTCGAGAAAGAGCGCTCTCTGGTTCAGGCCGAGATTCGCCGCGCCGAGGACGACAAGTTCTCTTTCACCTACCGGCGCCTCGAATGTCTCTTCTACCGCGGGCATCTCTACGGCGCCCCGGCCGAGGGCGAGGTCGAAACGGTCGCCTCCCTCGACCGCGAGTCCGTCCACGCCCTCCACGCCGCGATTGCGCGCCCGCAGAGCGTCGTGCTCGTCGTCGTGGGCAACGTCCCGGACGACGAGTTCCTCGCGGCCGTCGCAAAGACGTGGCCGGCGGGGCCGGTGAGGCCGGCGGGGAGTCCGCCGGAAAAGGACCAGGTGGTTCGCCGACGCCTGGAACCGGAGCAGGCGCCCGGCGCGGGGCGCGGCGAAACCGTCGTCCTGACCAAGGAGGTCGAGCAGGGCTTCGTCGTTCTCGGCTACCCCGCCGAGCGCCCCGGCCGACCGGAGAGCGCGGCGCTGCGGCTGGCGTGCGGCGTTCTGGGCGAAGGGATGTCGGCCCGCCTCTTCTCTCGTCTGCGCGATCGGGATCATCTGGCCTACGCCGTCGGCTCCTCACTTGTCGGACGCGAGCTCGCTTCCCATCTGTTCCTCTACATCGGGACCAACCCCGCCACGGTCGAGATCGCCCGCGACCGCATGCGGCGCGAGGCGGAGAACCTGGCCGACGAGCCCCCCGACGACGCCGAGCTCGAACGGGCGCGCCAATACATTCTGGGCAAATACCTGATCGCGCGCCAGACCAACGCCGCCTTGGCCCGCTCCATGGCCACGACCGAGATCTGGGGCCTTGGCTGGGAGTGGGGCGAACACTTCCCCGAACGGATCAAAGCGGTCGCCCCCGATCAGGTTGTCTCCGCCGCCCGGCGCTATCTGAACAATCCCGCTGCCGCGGTCCTTGTTCCGAGTCGGGGATTCGCCCCAGGACCGGCCACGCCAAAGGGCGCGAAGTCAAGGGCCCACAGAACGCGATTTCCAGCCCCCCGCCGGCCAATCTTTGCTTGACGATCGCGCAGCCGTGGTCTATGGTCCGCGGAGTTTGGTCGCTGGGACGCCCGTTTTCTAATCTTTTGGCGGGTATTCACTCTCACGCAGGGAGGAGGCCTTGAAAATGGCTAACACAACGGCGGGGAATGGTGCGGCAGGCGGCGGCGCGGCGAACGCGCCCGCGGGAATCCAACCGGGACGGCTCTTCCTAGGCAGTTGCATGTCGCTCGTGTCGACCTCGGTGGCTTTTGGCGTCATCACCTCGATGATGGGCGACTTTAAGAGCGTATTCGCTCTGAGCAGT
>DATKZW010000778.1:0-3753 GCA_035527775.1 Sumerlaeia bacterium
ATGCCCCACCCCGACATCCCCGTCATGCTCATCTTTCTCGCGTCTATCCTGACGACCAACATCCTGTTGGTGAACTTCCTGGGGCTCTGCTCGTTCATCGCTTGTTCGAGACAGATCCCCACGGCCTTCGGGCTCTCGTGCGCCGTCATCTTCGTCACGACGTGCACGTCCGTGCTGAACTGGCTGATCTACACCTACCTTCTCAAGCCGGGCGCCCTCGTCTGGCTTCTCGGGGCGGATAAGGGCGCGGCGGTGAACTTGGAGTTTCTAACCTTCATCACGTTCATCGCCGTTATCGCGGCCTTCGTGCAACTCGTCGAGATGGTCGTCGAGCGCTTCTCACCGGTTCTCTATTACACCCTGGGGATTTTCCTCCCGCTCATCACCGTGAACTGCGCCATTCTCGGCGTCTGCCTCTTTATGGTTATCCGAAACTACTCCTTCCTCCAGTCCGTCGCTTACGGAATCGGGTCGGGCTTGGGATGGGGATTGGCCATTATCGCCATGGCGGGCCTTCGCCAGCGCTTGCGCTTTTCGAACGTCCCGAAGCCGCTCGAAGGAATCGCCGTCACGATGCTTCTAACCGGCGTCATGGCCATGGTCTTCGCCGGCTTCGGCGGCATGGCGCCGATTCAGTAGTCAGGCGCCGACAGGGAGAGCGGGCAAGCCCCCCCCCCCGGAGCGGAACGCGAGATCGCCAAAAACGGAGTCCGCAACACCATGACAACCTGCGTTCTGGCCATTCTCTCTTTCACCGTGGTCGTCGTCGGCCTGTCCATGCTTCTCGACGTCGCCGCCCGCAAACTCCAGAACTACGGCCTGTGCGTCATCGACATCAACGACGGCGAGGAGAGCGTCGAGATCGAGGGCGGCGCCACCCTCCTTTCCTCGCTCGGCGAGCGCAAGATTTTCATCCCCGGCGCCTGCGGCGGACAAGGCACGTGCGCCCTCTGCAAGGTGCGCGTCTTGGACGGAGGAGGCCCCGTCCTGCCCACCGAAACGCCGTTCCTCTCGCGCACGGAGAGACTGGAACACGTGCGCCTCTCGTGTCAGGTCAAGGTCAAGACCGACATGCGGGTCCGCATGCCCGCCGAGTATCTCCGCGTGCAAGAGTACCGGGCGACGGTCGAGAGCGTGACCCAGCAGACAGTCGACATTTACACGATTCGCATGAAACTCGTCGAACCGGCGGAGCTGACCTTCCGCGTCGGACAGTTCATCCAGGTCAAGGCGCCCAACCCCAAGGGCGGCGAGCCGGTCTATCGCGCCTATTCGATCAGCAACCCCGATAACGAGAACAACATTTGCGAGTTAGTCGTCCGCCTCATCCCCGGCGGCATCTGCTCGACCTACCTGTGCCAAACCATCAAGCCGGGCGACGAAGTCATCTTCAACGGCCCCTTCGGCGAGTTCGTCCTCAACGAAGACCCCGAGTGCGAGCTCGTCTGCGTCGGCGGCGGCTCGGGAATGGCGCCGATGAAGAGCATCGTCTTCTCCGTCCTCAACAAGCAGCCCAACCGCAAAGTCTGGCTCTTCTTCGGATGCCGCGCCGTCAAGGACATCTTCTACCGCGAGATGTTCGAGGAACTCGAGGCCAAGCACCCGGACTTCAAGGTCGTCTACGCCCTCAGCGAAATGGACGAAGGCGATCAGTGGGACGGCGAGACGGGCTTCATCCACCTCGCGGTGGACAAGATGGTCGAAGACGGCGGCAGGAAGCAGGCCTTCTTCTGCGGCCCCCCCCTCATGAGTCAGGCGGCCACCGCCGTCATGCGCGAAAAAGGCTGCAAAAAGCGCGACATCTTCTTCGACGATTTCGGGATCTGATTCGAGCGATGGCCGATGGCCGCCCAACCGCGACTCGAAGGACTCGCCATCTTGGGCGCCGGCCGTCCTCGGAGCAATCGAAAAAAGTTGAAAAAAGTTCTTGACAGGGGGCCGGGCTGGGAGGAAAATCCCACCTGGGTTCGGGACTCGGCAACCTCGTGCCCAGGGCAAGTGAGGGTGAGATAACCCTTTCGTCCCAGAAGAAATCATTTGGAAGAAAGAAGCCTCCTCGTGAGGCTTCTTTCGCTTTTGCGGCGCGTAGTCGCTTCCCCCTCAGGATGCGCGCAAGGTCGGCGGCCCAACTTCATGCCTGCCCTGCTGTTCCCCGCCAGGGGCTTTTCCTGCCAGGCGCTCTCCCCCGCATGTCGCGGACCTCCGCCACGAGAACCCCGCTGAAGAACCCGAGCAGCAGACCGGCCCCGCCCATTGGGTAAAAGAGGGCGAGTTCAAGACGGATGGGGAAAAGGAAGGACTGGGGCGGCCATCGCGAGGGAACGAGAAGGCCGATCGCGTCCCCCCCCAAGAGGACGGGCAGACAGAACAGAAGCCACCATCCCAGCACGCCGAGCAGTCCCCGATTCATGAAGACCCGCCAGACGCTCCGCGCCGGCGCCCCGCCCCGCGGGGAGGCGTCCGAGTCGGCAGAACGGTGAGAGTTCATGCCGAAGACCGAGCCGAAGGCGGCGTTGAAAGCAAGCGGCATGAGGGAGAGGAGGATAAACCGCCAGAGGTGGAAATCCGTTTCGATGCTGTAGAATCCGAATTCGCGGTACAATGACCAGACGTACCGCGCAAAGAGAGAGGCGCTGCGCACCGCGAGAAAGACACTGAGTCCGAAAGTGATCGCCAGCAGCGGCCTTCTTCCCGGACGTTCGCGGAAGGAATCGCCCGGGGACGGGGTCTCTCTGGCGTCAGGGTCAGACATGCCGCTTCACCCATTCGCTGCCGCCTTGAAGGAGAAGCGCCGGGACCTCACTCCACGTTCTGGACCTGTTCACGGATCTTCTCGATCTCATTCCTGATGCCAAGCGTGAGCGATGACACGGTCGTATCGCGGCATTTGCTGGCGATCGTGTTAGCCTCGCGCAGAAGCTCCTGGGAAAGGAATTCCATCGGCTTCCCCTGGGACTCGCGTTCGGGAGAAGAAGCCAGGAGGCGCCGGAACGCCTCGATATGGGCCCGGAGACGGACGAGTTCCTCCGTGATATCCGCCCGCTCGGCGAACAGGAGCACCTCGCCCTCCAGTCGGTCGGGGTCAATCTGAATGGACAGCGACTGAGCCCATTCCTCGGCCTTTTTGGCCAGGCGCGCGCGCATGGCGTCCACCACTTCAACCCGCCGTTGGTCGATGTCCTTGCGTGCCTGGTCCAGCTGGTCGAGCCGGGAGGCAAGTTCCTCCTCCAAGGAGGCGCCTTCACGCCGGCGCTCGGCGATCAGAGCGTTCAGAGCCTGTTCCAGCGTGTCGGAGGCCAGGGCGAGCAGCTGGGGTTCGTGCACCTCGGGGGTGTCGGTGTCGGCAACGCCCGGCAGGGCGAGCAAGTACTCCAGCGAGACTTCGCCGTTCATATCCAGCGGCTCGGCAAGCGCCGCGATCTCATCCCTATACCGCCTGAGAACCGTCTGGTTGAACGCCAGGCGGGGGATGTAGGCGGGCGCCGGCGTCCAGTGGACGTTGACGTCCACCTTTCCTCGTTGGAGTTTCTCCCTGATAATGCGCATCATGGGCAGTTCCAGATCTCCCAGCTCCCGTGGCAGGCGAATGCGCGGTTCGAGAAAGCGATGGTTGACCGATTTCACCTCCATCCGCATGCTGCCCAACTCGGAACTGCCCTCAGCCGCGCCGAACCCGGTCATGCTTCTGACTGGCGACATGGGATCCTTCCTTTCCGATTCCCGAAGTCCCGGGCAGGGATTCCTCCGGACGGG
>DATKZW010000779.1:0-2419 GCA_035527775.1 Sumerlaeia bacterium
GGGGGCGCCGCCTCTTCGATCGCCGCCAGAATGGTCTTGTCCGACTCGAGGCTTTCGGGGTCGTACTGGGCAAAATGGAGCATGCGGACGTTGCGCCCGACGGTAAAGCTTCCCTCCGTCGGTTGGAGGCGGCCCGCCAGGATAGCGAGAAGCGTGGATTTCCCGGCGCCGTTGCGCCCCACGAGCCCCACTTTCTCTCCCCGGCGGACGGCCAGCCGGATGCCGGAGAAGACCTTCTGCGCTCCAAAGGCGTGGCCGAGGTCTTCGAGCGTGAGGACTTCGGTGTGGCTGCGCGGCGCTGGAGGGAAGTCGAAGTGGATGGCGGTCGGATGAAAAGGAGGCTCAATGCGCTCGATCTTCTCGAGTTGCTTGATTCGGCTCTGGACGAGGGCGGCGCGACTCGCCGTCGCGCGGAAACGGCGGATGAACCGCTCGGCCGCCGCGATCTCTTTCTGCTGGCGCTCGTAGGCGGCCCAGCGCCGGTCGCGTTCCGCCGCGCTCTGCTCGAGGTACTTCGAGTAGTTGCCGCGATAGACTTGGGCGCGGCCGGTTTCCAGACACACGATTCGATCGACCAGACGGTCCATCGTCGCCCGCTCGTGAGAGACCATGACGACCGTCCCCCGGAAAGCCCGCAGCCACTCCTCGAACCAGAGGAGCGTCTCCAAGTCGAGGTGGTTGGTCGGCTCGTCGAGGAGCAAGAGGTCGGGCTCCTTGAGCAAGACCTTAGCCAGAAGGATTCGCATTTGCCACCCGCCGGAGAACTCCCGACACGGGCGCGCCATGTCTTCCGGCTTGAAACCCAGGCCGGCCGCCACCCGGCGAACCTTCGCCTCCAGAGCGTAGCCGTCACGACCCTCGACGACATGGGCGGCCTCGCTGTATCGCGCAAGAATGCGGTTGTAGTTGGGCGATGCGGGATCGGTCCGCGCCATTTCGCGTTCGAGGCGCGCCATGCGAGCAAAGGCGTCGCGGACCTCCTGAAAGGCGCCGAGGAGTTCTTCCTCGAGCGTGTGAGGGGCGGCGAGATTCGCCTCCTGCGGCAAGTATCCGATCGAGGTCCTGCCGGGCAACGTGATTTCGCCGGCGTCGACCGGCGCGATCCCGGCCAACGCGCGCAGAAGGGTCGATTTGCCGCAACCGTTGGGCCCCACAACGGCGAGGCGCTCGCCTTGAGGCGCGTTCAGGTCCACGCCTTTCAGGATGGGCCGTCCCCCAAGCGTGACGTGTACGTTGCGAACGGCAATCATGACGGGCGCCCGGAAAGTGTAACATTCCCTATTCTTCGGGGTTGGAAACCTTGGGCAACCTTTGGCTTCGCGCTTGCGCTTGCTTCTCGAGGAACCGACTCCGTGAGCGGTCGCTCCGCAAAGGGACTCCATCTCACATGAGAAGCATCCGGAAAGCAACAATGAGGAGAAGGACGGCGCCCGCGATTTCGGCCTGGACGCCGAGGCGAGACTTGATTCTCCGCCCAAGGCGGGCGGCGATGAAGGTGAGCGCGCCCGTCACGCAGGCGATGACGAAACACGGGTAAAGGATGCTCTGACCGACGACGCCGAACACGACGCCGACGGAAAAAGCGTCCATGCTCGTCGCCAAGGAGAGAGTCACGAGACTCCACCCGCGGGAACGGTCGCCGGGAGATTGCCGGGTCCTGGGATGGGCCGCTTCGCGGATCATGTTGAGGGCGATGGCCGCCAGGATCGCGAAGGCGATCCAGTGGTCGATGCGGTCAAGAAAACCCGCCACGGATTTCCCGGCCAGCCAGCCGAGACACGGCATGAGCCCCTGAAAGAGTCCGAAATGGAACGACAGGCGGAACGTCTGGCGTCGAATGGGCTTCGCCCCGACCACCCCGAGAGTGGTGAAAAAAGCGTCGGCCGACAGGGAAACGGCGATGAGCAGAATATCTATGAAGGAAAACATGCAGGGCGCACCGGTGGAAAGGGCTCGAAGGAAATGCCGTCAATGCCGGAGGCGAGGAAGCGTCCGAGGGACGTTCTCATCCGAGCGCGACGTCCAACGTCATCATGAGGGCGAAACCGACCATCACGCCAATGGTCGGTCCGTCGGTGTCTCCCTCGCGCTGAGATTCGGGGATCAGTTCTTCGGCGACGACGAAGATCATGGCGCCGGCGGCGAAGGCGAGGGCGTAGGGGAGGATCGGGCGCATGAGGAGAACGGCCGCCGCGCCAAGAACGCCCGCGATCGGCTCGACGATTCCCGACAATTGGCCATAGTAGAAACTCTTCAAGCGCGAAAGACCCTCGCGCCGCAACGGCATGGCCACGGCCAGCCCTTCCGGAAAGTTCTGAATGCCGATCCCGAGCGCCAGGACGAGTCCCCCGGCCAGAGTCGCTTCGGGAAAGCCGGCGGCGGCGGCGCCGATGGCCACGCCCACGGCCAACCCCTCGGG
>DATKZW010000780.1:0-6807 GCA_035527775.1 Sumerlaeia bacterium
CTTCTCCGTATTCGCTTCGGGATTCTTATAGCCCCGCTCGTACACCCGCCGAGTCCCAGCATCGAGATCGAAAAGGATGTAGTCGTTTCCGTGCACCAGGATCCGCCGTTTGACTCCGTCGTAAGAGAACTCACTGAGGCACTTGTGTGGCCCGCCAAGAACATCAGTCCGGGAATCGCCTTTTCTGGCGTAGAGGCCCGTCGTGCCCCCTGAGACGCTAATGGGGGGATGGTGGGTGGCGAGCGGCATCCCCGGTTTGAGGGGCATGCCAGCCGCGTTCTCAAAGGTGATCCCATCGGCCGTGGCAAATGCCTCCGCCTCCGGCGATGGCTCCGGCGTCACTTCGAGCCGCTTCCCCATGTAGCGTACGCTATCTCGAGCCAACACTCTCCCGCCGGCCGCCCAAGTCCCGTCGCTTCGAGGGCGCTCGATGATCGTTAGCGTGCTCTGGGCGCTGTCAAGCGAAATGATCTTCCGGAGGCGGTATGGCTCCCCTCTGTCCCGACTCCTCTCTCCGGCCGGGCCGGGAACGAGCTGCATGGGCGCTCGTCCACCGGTCTCCGGATACTCGACCAGAAGATCCTCCCCAGTACTGGAAAAAGACAATATCGGGCCGGGAGTCCTTTCCACCGCGACATCGGCGATTCCCCGCAGCTGAATCAGGGGTCCCTGCTGTGCATGAAGACTCGCAGCCATTGAAAAGGCGAGCAAGAAGGAGACGGGGGCGATTCTTGTCGGCATCTTCAGCCCTCCTGTATTTCGGGTCGCGACACCTGTCTGCTGGCCGATGCTCGGCGCACTAACGAAGGAGCAATTCCGGGTCAGGCGGCTGGAATTGGTTCAGCAACTCTCTGGCGATGGCCTGAGCAGTCTCTCTCCTGACGTCAAGATGATTCGCGTCGCCGTTGAGCCCGCCATTCCAGCTCGTGTGAAACTCTTCGTTCATCAAGAAGTTCACCTCGAGAATGCAGGCGCGGACGGGATAGTGCTCTGGAGGGCCTTTCCAGAGAAGCGAGTCGCGCAGAGCATCCCTGCGAACAGAAGGGCTGCGAGAAGCCCGGTTCTCACCGTCGGTACACCGCGCCAGGCTTTCGACTTGGGCGTGCTATCTCGATCTGAGCTCGGTCAGATCCGTCCGCAGTACGACCGCCTTGTTCGGGTCCGCCTTGGACTGGCCGAAGGCGTAGAGAAACGGGTTCCTGTAGAAGAACGCGGGTTCGACCCGGGCGGGTGGGTGAGGCTCCACGGGATAAGGTTCGGACTTACGCCACTCCCCATCGGAGCAAAGCATCCAGATGGCGCCGTGCAGGCCCAGAAGAAGATGTTCGCCCGTGTGGAAAAAGAAGTCCGCGCCGCGAAATGCGCGCTCCTCGAAGTAGTTGCAGGTGAAGGTCTGGGTTATTACAACGCGGCTGCCGCCAACTGTCCCACGGTACACAACCTGAGGGCCATCGTGCGTCTCGTTCACGGCCTGCAAGACCGACGGGGGCCAATACTGGCTGTCATAGAAATCATGCTCACTGCCGGAACAGAACAGCCACCCGTAGTGCGTGTCCCCGTGTTTGACCCACCAGACATCCGGCCCCGCCGTTAGATCTACGCATAATCCTTCGACTAGATAGCGAACGGCCTCTTTCTTCTCCTCCAGTTTCATCTCCTTCCACAACTTCTCTCCCTCTTCCAGGGGGAGGTCCTCGCGCTCCCAGTCGCACGCGACGTCAATTCTCTCTACCAGGTCCTCCACTCGGAGAGACTCGGAAATGTTCTGGTAGAGGGCCGCCCTGAGGAGGAGCCGCAAGATGATCGGGTGGGTGTCCGGGCCCGCCCGAGCCGACGCATCGCCCAGAAAAAGATCGAAGAGACCGCTTCTTGTGATGTCGCAGAAGTCCCACTCGCCCCCCGTCAGACGCCGGGATCGTCCGACCCCAAAGACCTCCCCGTGAAGGCCGAGATAGACGGACTTGCCCGTGTCGGCGTACAGGATGGGCTCTACGCCCGCCGGCATGAGCGTGGAGGCAAAGGAATCCCTCTCCGGCCCTTCGTAGAATGCCTTTTCCGTGTCTGGATCATACTCAACGACGCGCAGGGATCCGAGATGATCCCACTGAAGCTCGGGATGCACGCAGCCAAGGCACCATGCGACGAGTCCAAGCAAAACGTGTGTGCGAGCGGCTTGCGCGCGAGTCATTGCGTGAACCTCAGGACCCTTCGGACAAACCTGTCCAAATTGTTCGGGTTGGTCGTCCCAACTTTGCTTTCCGACTCGATGAAGAAATACTCATCTATGCTGTTCATCAGATCGTACCGGAGCCGGGGGTCGCCGAGCGATGGCCTTACGGGCATATGGCCGGTGCGGTAATTCACTTGGAGGTAGTCCCTCGGGACAGTAAAGCCCGCGAGTGTGTCTTCAAAGGGAAGCCACTGCGGTTCGAACAGATATGGATACCCCGCCTTAGGCCTTGTCTGGCGGGCGCCGCCTTGAAGATCGTCAAAGCCAATCTCCCAACCTTTCTCGACGGTCCAGAAACCGCCTTGGCCGAACATCCGGGGGAGGCCTGCGTCGGCTTTCTGAGTCAGCATGAACACGTGGTCGATTCTCAGCGTAGCCTTCGGCCAGCCTTCCACGGCAAGAGTGTCATGATCTTGATAGCACTGAGCGTACTGTATTCCCTCACTGGGGTTCCTATGATAGTTCACGAAGATCATGTCCCCCGGCATCAGTTGATCCCAATCCACGTTTCGAGAGGGGTCGCCGATTGGCCCGCCTGCAATCACCTCACTTGAGATATCCGTTAGCCCCCAGTGACTGCAGAAAGTCGATACGTTCTGCTTTCCCGGCCCGCCCTCATTCTGGACGTCAACGGCGCCGGGATAGAGAATCCAGTGGTCGCCGGGTCCCGCATGATTGGCATCCTTCGGCTCGTATGTATAGCACAGCATCGTTCCCCAACCGGCCTGCCACCCTTTTGGATTCTTCTGAGGCCTGGTCTTCTTGTCAAGCCCGGCATGTGCGGCGTCTTTTGAAGACAAATAGAGCCAGATGGCCATCTTGCAGAAGTCGTCGCAGTCCCCGCGGAATCCGTCGAAAGCACTCGTTGGAGGTTGGTTTGCCAGGTTGTTGCTCACCCAGGTGGAGAAGCCCGAACCGGAGCGGTCACTGGGGTCCTCGGCAGCGAGCTCCTGGGCTGTCGTGCCGTCCTTTATCGACCGCGGCCCGGTTCCTTCGGCCGCCGCGGTCATGTAGAACGAAACGGGCGCTACTTGACCGGCCGATCTGACTAGAACAGAGGGGGTGACGGTCGCGTTGTCGGGCGGGTCGATGAGCAGCGGGACATCGCGGTTGAGGGAACCGAAGTTGAAACAGAAGTCGCCGTGGAATCCCGGGCCGGAGGGGGTATCGACCTGATAGCTGAGGGAAATCTCACCGTCAAGGATGTAGCCGTTCGGCCACGGGTAGAATCCCATGACGGGATCCTCTTCTCCGGCGTCTATCCGGCCATTGTGGTCCGCGTCGTCGACGCCGTCGTTGGCACCGTTGTTGTTTGTGTCGGCCGCGGTTGGATCGGTGTTTTGCTCGGCCGGCGCCAGATCGACCAGGCGGTACCCGAGTGTGTCATGGAGGCCGTCTTGATTGGCGTCCAGGAACGCGGTGCCGGCCATGGTAATCCCGTCGGCAACGAAGGAAGCGACGGGGCCCGCAACTCCCACCTCCAGTCCGTCCAAGAGTGCGTCGTCATCCGTGTCCCGGTCCAAGGGGTCGGTAACGAAGGAAACTTCATACACGCTCCAGCCCGGGATGTCGCTTTCGGCCAGGCCGGAGTCGGGAAAGTCGATCTCCGCCTGGTCGCACCAGTGATCGAGGCGCGTATACGGCCTGGGCATGTGGCTCAGTTTTCCGATTCCGCGGATTTCTTCGCCGTCCATGAGGCCGTCGTCGTCCGAGTCGCGGTCGTGGGGGTTCGTTCCGTAGTGCTGGATCTCGTCGGCGTCGGTCACGCCGTCGGCGTCGGAGTCGACGAGGATTTGGCCGCGCAACTCGCCCTCGGCGAGGAACGGCGCCCACACGCCGGTGTAGACCTGGATGTAGGTCAGGCCGGCCATGACGTTGCTATGGAAGTCCTCGATGTCGCCCATGAACTGCTGACCGTAGAACCACACGCCGGTTTTGTGGGGGCCGTAGGGGAGGGCGTGCAGCAGGTCGATCTGCGCCATGTCTCCTCCGGGAGGGGGACCGTAGATCGCGGAGTGGGCCTCGAACCCAAAGCCGCCCGGGAGGTTGTCGATGAGGCCGCTGTACCAGATGGCGTAGGAGAGCGTGGTCATGTCCCGGTCGAGAACGAAGAACGCGCGGCCGACGGCCGTCGAGGGTTCGGTCGAGGGATCGCTGAAAACGACTTGGTCGCCCGTGAGGGTAGCCTGGAGGCATACGGCGCGGCCAAGGCCGGTCTCGGGCGGGATCCCTGGCGCGGGGACAACGGCGGCCTGGGGCGGAACCCATTCATCGGCGCCGATGTCGACGCGGGAGTCGAACGGCCTGGGCTCCCCCTCGAGGTCCTCGGCGAGTGTTTCGTTGGGGTCGCCGGCGTTGATGCAGACCGACCCGGGGGCGAGATGGAGGTCGCCCTCGAGCAGTGAGAGGAATCCGGGGTCCGCTGTTGAGAAGTTGTGATAGATGGAATCGCCGGCCCATCCTTCGATGCAGGAGTATGTGGGCATTTCGGAGTTCCCGAACTCGTGGTCGATCTGGGCGCGGGAGGAGTAATCCGTGGTCCAGTTATTCCATATGATGCAATCGCGGATCACGGTAGTAATTCCCTCGGTGTCTATGCCGCTGTCGTCGATCGTGCTGTTGCAGTAAGCGACGCCACCTGTGTAGGATGTGTTGCATCCGTTGTCGACAATGGTATTGGCGACGATGGCGGCGTTGCACTGCTGCAAGGCCCCTCCGTTCGTGCCAGCGCGGTTGCTGAAGATGACGTTGTTGCGGATCGTTCCAAAGCACTTGTAGAATCCCCCGCCGTATGATCCATACTCAGAGACTCCGGTCATGTCGGCCACATTGTGGGCTATGATGTTGTCCTCGATTACGCCTTTGCACCACGCCAAGCCGCCACCTCTGCTCGAAGCGTCGATGGTGAATGTCCAGTTGTAGCGAATGACATTGCCTTTGATGTGGGCTCCGGCGTCGGGCCCCGGGAGCAAAGCGCCGCAGCCCAGAAGGCCGCCGGCAAAACACTCGTATTGGCTGATAGAACAGACCGCGTTGTTGAACTCGATGGTGTTGTTGAAGATCTCGCCGTCGCACTCGTAGAGGCCGCCCCCGCCCCAGGTTGCCTGGTTCGAGGAGATGGCGTTGTTTTCGATTCGACCGTCGCAGAATGCCAGTCCCGCGCCGAACTGGGCCGTATTCCATGAGATGGTGTTGTCCTCGATGGCGCCATTGCAGTCTGCAACGGCGCCCCCGTAGTCCGTGGCTTCGTTGTCGATTATGGCGTTGCCGCGAATAGTGGCGGCGCAGCCGTTCCCATTGATGCCGCCGCCGCAGAGGGCGTTTCCGCCCGTAATGGTGAATCCCTCGAGGACGCAGGCCGAAGTCTCGCTGCCGGCGAAAGTCACGACGGAGCCGGTTCCCGTGCCTTGAATGATGGTGTTGGCTACGACGGCCTTATTGTCGGGGTTCTCGGACCTCAGAACAATGTTCTTGCCAAGGAAATTGATGTTCTCATGCCAGACGCCCTGGGCGACGACGATGGTGACGCCGTTGTTGGCGCCGTTGATCCATCCCTGGATTGTGCTTGGCGTGGCGGTCGCAGTGGGCGTGGCCGTTCGCGTTGGAGTCGCAGACGGCGTAGGCGTTCTGGTCGGCGTAGGCGTTCTCGTCGGCGTTCGCGTCGGGGTCGGCGTTCGCGTCGGCGTGGGGGTTGGGGTCGGCGGGTCTTCGAGGTTCGTGGAGTTGGGGTCGATGGAGCGTCGCACGTAGAGGTTGCCCGACGCGTCGATGACGACGGCGGGTGCCGAGGAGGCGTCGCGGAGGACAAAGAGCGGGTTCGGCGGCATGGAAATGGGATCCTGCACCGCGGCGGCGCCCAGGGTTTTCATCCGCCCGATGGGAGCGCCCGTCGTTCGGTTGCTGACCTCAATGAGGGCCACGATCCCGGTTGCGCTCTCGACGATCCAGTTGTTGACGGCGGTGTCAGGCGTGATCTGACTGAGGTTCTGCAGGAGATCGCTCTTGAGAGCGAGATCGCCCGTGTCGTGCATGACGGCGACGTTTTGGCCTTGGCCGTCCACGAATTTCACTTTCTCGCAGTGGCCGGCGGAAGTCAAGAGGGCGGCGGACAGAAAGGCGGCTGCCGCGAGAAGACGCTGGAAGTGGGATTCCGCGAAGAGTCTTGGTCGAGCCATTATGTCCCTCTCCTCCCGGGCCGGGCCTCCATGCCATTCGCTTCCGACGGCTATTCGCCGCAAAGTCGCGAAGCCCCATTCTCGCAGCGCCGCTCTGCTGGAAGGGAAAGCGCCGGCCAGCTGCCGCACTCCAACACTGCGGCACAGGGGCGCCGCAGCCTATTGCGTCGGCGCGAGGGCGTCGAGGCGCGCGAGGATCTCGGCCTGCTTCGTTTCGAGTTGCGCGACCTTGGCTCTCAGAACCTGGATCTCGGCCTCTTGGCGGAGAATGCGGGCCTTCGCCCCGCGCAGGGCGCCCGTGTTGTTTGTGATGATGGCGTTCCAGGCGACGACGGGCGCCTCGCGCCGAAGCCGCGCGGGCAGGTCCTCGGCGATGAAGCCCATCTGGACCGTCTCGTCGCC
>DATKZW010000781.1:0-6106 GCA_035527775.1 Sumerlaeia bacterium
ACTTCTGGGATCCACCGGCTTCTGAAAGATCCCCGCCAGCCCCATTTCCCGCGTGTCCAGGTTGTAGCGCACCGAGTCGCCGGCGGAACTGAGCATGTAGATCGGGCCGCCATAGCCCCGGTCCTTGAGTTGTCTTGAGAACGTGGCGCCGGAGTCGACGGCCTCCATCATCAGGTCCACGATCACGGCGTCGGGCCGCGTCTGCTCGGCGACGCGCAAGCCCTCTTCCGCGTTGCCGGCCTCCCCCGTGACGAAGCCTTCGGCCACCAGCGCCATTCGCAACGCGGCTCGGATATCGAGATCGTCGTCGATGACGAGAACCGTCTTCTTAGGGGCGCTGCCCGTCTCCATGCTCCTTCTCCTTCCACTGCCCAATCAGTTCTCCGACAAACCCCAAGGCTTTCTCCAGGTTTCCGCGCGCCCGCCTCGTCAGGCCTTCGACGACGCCGAACTCGTAACCCCGGATTCCGAGGACCCATGCTTCCGGCCGAGCCCCAAAGCAATCTTCACAGAGCGCCAGAACTGCGCGGGGGGAAACGGCATGGGTCGTAAAAGCGATCTCCCGAACGGGCGATACGCCGCTTATGACAAAGGGCGCCTCGCCCTGCCGGCAGGCGTCCACAAAAAGGACCCGATCGTGGCGCGCCACGGAGGCGGCGTCCTCCACGTTCAGTTGATAGTTCGAGTCGACCGAGACTCCCGGGCGTCCGAGCGAGCCGAGCGATTCGGCGAAGGCCGGCCCCAGGCCGTCGTCTTGGCGTCCCGGATTGCCGTAGCCCAGAATGAGGATCGAGCCGGTCGAGGATTCTCGGGTCTTCATTCCCGCCATCCTTCGGCAATCACGTTCCCGCAATGATCGAGGAGTTGCGCCCGCAATCGCATGGTTCCCAGAGCGTGCGTGGCGCAGCTGAGGCACGGGTCGTAGGCGCGAATGCCGACCTCGATATGGTTCAGCAGTCCCTCGGAGATCTCTTTCCCCTCCAGGTGTTGCTCGGCGATGGATCGAACCGACCGATTCATTGCCTCGTTGTTGCTCGTCGTCGAGACGATGAGATTGGCGAGGGTGACTTGGTCGTTCGCATCGACTTCGTAGTGGTGGAACAAGGTCCCCCGCGGCGCTTCGATCCACGCCACCCCCCGGCCGCGACGCTCGCCCGACGTCGTCAGATCCGCGCCCTGGAGATCCGGATCGTTCAGCAGTTCTTTGATCTTCTCAGCCGCGTGCACCAGTTCGATCATCCTCGCCCAGTGATAGGCCATGGTCGCGTGAACGGGTTTCCCGTCGCCCAGGGCCATGAACTCCTGACGCTCCTTCTCGGCCAGCGGCGTGTCGATGAAATCGCAATTGTTCATGCGCGCCAGCGGCCCCACCCGGTACCATCCTTCTTCACTTCCCAGGGACTTGATGTAGGGGAACTTCATATAGCTCCAAGGACGAACTCCCTCGCGGATGTAGTCCGCGTAATCGTCGGGCGCGACTTTGTCAAAGATTATGCCGCCATTGGCGTCCTTCGCGCGGAGTTTGCCGTCGTAGAGATCGAGGCATCCGTCGTCTCGAACGATGCTGACGTAAATCGACTCGAAAGTCCCGAATGCCAGCAGTCGCTCCGGGTCGCTTCGGATGATTCCCTTGCACAGTTGCAGGCCCTCGAGGGCCCACTCGGTCATGGTGTCGACGTCTTCGAGCAGTCCGTCGCGCTCCTCTAAGGACAGGTTCTTGTTTACCCCGCCCGGAATGGAGCCGGTGCCATGGATTTTCTTTCCGGCGGTGGCTTGGATCACTTCCTGGCCGTATTTCCGCATCAGAACGGCCTTCTTGGCCGTTTCGGGATGCTCGCGGATCACTCCGATCACATTGCGTTTCTCCACGGGAGCGTCAAAGCCGAAAAGAAGGTCCGGGGAAGCGAGGTGAAAGAAGTGCAGAGCGTGCGACTGGAAGATCTGACCATAGTGCATCAAGCGGCGCATCTTCTCCGCCGTCGGGGTCAACCGGTCCGCTCCGACGACGACGTCCATGGCCTTGCTGGCCGCCAAGAGATGGCTGATGGGGCAAATCCCGCAGAGCCTCTGCACCATGACGGGGACTTCCCAGAAGAGACGCCCCTGGACGAAGCGCTCGAAACCCCGGAACTCGATGATGTGGAACCGCGCGCACTCGACCCGTCCGGCCTCATCCAACCGAATGGTGACCTTGCCGTGGCCCTCGACTCGGGTGACGGGATTGATGACGATCTTGCGACCTTCGCCGGTCGCCGCCCTTGCCATAGCTTTGCGCCCTTTCGCAGTCAGTCGTACTTCACCATTTCATAGGGGAGCACGATCTCTCTGCCCTCCAAGAGGGCCGTCAACGCGGTCCACAAGACCTCCGCCGAGGGGGGGCACCCCGGCAGGAAGCAGTCGATCTTCACCACCTCGTGACAGGGGTATACCTTGTCCAACAGGATCGGGATGTCGGGATCGTTTGGGATGCACCCGCCCTCAACCGTGGGCCCGCGCAGAAACGCTTCCTCCAGGCATTCCCTGAGAGGCACGGTATTGCGGACCGACGGAACGCCGCCCGTCAGGGCGCAGGATCCCATCGCCACCAACACGCGGCAGTTCTCCCGAAACATCTTGAGAAACTCGACGTTCTCGTCGTTGCTCACGCCCCCTTCAACGATCCCGACGTCCACCATCTTGGTGAATCGCTTCTTGTCGTTGATCGGGGACTTGTCGAAATCGACGATCTCGACGAGGTCGAAGATGCGCTCGTCGATGTCGAGCAGCGACATGTGACAGCCGAAGCACCCGGTGAAGTGCCCCGTTGCGATCGTTGGCTTGGCCATCGCGGTTTTCCCTTCCGTCTCTCGCGATCATTCGCCTTCCGGGGAAGCCTCTTGCGCGCCCCCCCCGATGAGGGCGCGGTCGTACGGTCTCTGTCCCACGGGAACCTGGTAGCCGCGGCGCTTGAGCGTGAGGCATCCGGTGGGACAGATCTCGGCGGCCTTGTCCGCGGCGGCCAACGGGGTTTCGCCAAGGCCCCCGTCGGCGTCCACAGCGAGGCGTTCGCGGATGCCCCGTCCCTCAAACCCGAAGACGCTCTTCTGGTCAATGATGCGCGAGGCTCTCACGCAACGTCCGCACAGGATGCACCGGTCGCGGTCGATGTACACGTCGGGGTGGGTTGCATCCACGATGTTCGCTTGTCGCAAGTACGGCAGCGTCGGGGCGAGAAGCCCGAGGCGATATCCGAGGGCCTGGAGCTCGCAGGCGCCGCTCGCCTCGCAAGAGGGGCAATAATGATTCCCTTCCACAAAGAGCATCTCGATGATCCGTCGGCGTTGCTCGTTCACCTCTTCGGTGTCGTTCTCGACGACAAGCCCCTCGGCAACGGGCGACGTGCAGGCGGCCATGTAGCGGCCGTGGACCTTCACGGTGCAGACCCGACAGTGTCCCCCTGGAGGAAGATCGGGGTGAAAGCAAAGCCGCGGGATGTAGATGCCCGCCTCGTCCGCCGCCCGAAGAATTGTCTGGCCGGGCTTGGCCTCCACGTCTCGTCCGTCGATAGAGATGGAGATCGTTTCATCCGTCATGCGTGCGCGCCTTCCAGCCGCGGCTTGCGGCCCGTGATGTCGCACCCCTCCCTCAGCGCCTCGGCGAGATCGAAGGGGGCGATGAACTCCTCGCTCCGAAGCCTCGCGTCGTACAACTCGGGGAAATTGCGCAGCGAGGTCAGAATCGGGTTCGCCCCCGTCTGGCCCAGACCGCAGCGGCTCATGTTCTTGACCGTCACGGCCAGCCGCTCGAGCGCCGCCTGATCCGCCCGCGTGCCTTTGCCGCTCAGGATCTTTCCGAATTGGCGCACCAGCAGGGTCATGCCCACCCGACAAGGCGCGCACCAACCGCAGGACTCTTCAGCAAAGAACTCGGTGAACTCGTACATCATCCGCAGAACGTCGCGCTGGGGGCAAAACACAATAAAGGACCCGCCGGTGGAAACGTCGTCGAACGAAATGCACCGTCCGTAGTCCCTGGGGCCCAGGCAGCGTCCGGAGGGACCGCCCACCTGGACGGCTCTGGCGTCAGCCCCCCCCACCATGTCGAGGACTTTCGCCACACTCGCCCCGAATTCCACCTCGTAGACTCCCGGCCGCGCGCAATCCCCCGAGACGCTCAGGAGCTTGGTCCCCGTCGAGTCCTTCGTGCCGAACCGAGCGAACCATTCTGCGCCCTCCACCAGGATCCGCGCGGCGCAGCAGAGCGTCTCGACGTTGTTGACCGCGGTGGGTTCGCCCTGGTAGCCGCTCTGGACGGGGAAAGGGGGACGATCGCGCGGCGCGCCGCGCCGGCCCTCGAGGGACTCGATGAGGGCGGATTCCTCCCCGCACACGTAAGCGCCGGCGCCTACCTGAATCCGCACGTCAAAGCTGAGGCCTTCGCACCCGCAGATGTTCTCGCCGAGCAGCCCGAGATGGCGGCGCTTGCGTAACACCTCCTCCAGATGACCGAGCAAGTGTTCGTATTCCCCCCGCAGATAGAGAAAGCCCTCGCGGGCGCCAACGGCGTACGCCGCAACGGTCATGCCCTCGAAGACCAGATCGGCAAACCCCGTCAGGAGCACGCGATCCTTGAACGTCCCCGGCTCGCCCTCGTCCGCGTTGCAGATGACGAAGTGGCGGTCCCCTCCCGCCCGCCGGCAGAAGTCCCACTTCATAGCCGTGGGGAACCCGGCGCCCCCTCGCCCCCGGAGTCTCGCTCTGTTGATCTCGGCGATCACGTCTGCGGGGGAGCGATTGACGGCGGCCCGGATCGCGGCGCCGCGTTCCAACCGAGCGCAGATCACTGGGCCGGTCTTGTGGAGGTTGAGTTTTATCTCGGTTTGCGGAAGATCCGAAACGTCGCGCCTTTCTCTGATGGCTTCCACGATCCCCGGAACGTCATCGGGCCTCAAGCGCGTGAGGGGCGTCCCGTTGATCAGAGCGCTCGGCGCCTGGTCGCTCAAACCGATGCACGGCGTGTAGACCAGAGAGATGCTCTGTCCCGGCTCGGTCTCGCCAAAGCGCGCGCCGACCGCCTCCTCGAACGCCCGGGCGACCTCGTCGGCCCCCTTCATGCGCTCGACCACGTCGTTGCAGAGCCGAATGACGGTCTTTCCGGTCGGCTCCCGGGAGAAAAAGGAGTAGAAACTCAAAGCGTCGCGGACCTCGACCCGGTGCATGTCCAGGGCGGCGGCGATGCGACCGATCGTCTCCTCGGAGAGCTGTCCCAACTCCCTCTGGAGCGTGCGGGCGATGTCTATGAGACGCCCCCGGTCCTTGCCGAAACGTTCCGTCGTTTCATCGATGATCCGCGCGTGGTCCTCGCCCATGACTCCTCGCCTCCGAAACTCCGCCCTTGCCGCCCCGGCTCGGACACGCCTGTGCGCATCCTGGGTCGTTCGTGAATTCCTGCACTCTCGCGGAGATTGCCCCCGGGGTGAGAATGCAGCCCACTTAGGATTTGAGCCCCCTCTCCCAAGAATGTCCAGGAGAAAACGGCGCGACACGGCTCGTGGGGCGCATCTTGCCTCCGCTACGGCGACGGCGCCATGGAACGCCCGGGGCAAGCCTCGCGGCGGCCTGATCCTAACGGGCTGGAACTTGGCGAAGGGAGCGGGAGCGAAATGGCCCCGGCTCTTGAATTCCCTTGATTCCATGGATTTCCGAGCTATAGCCTCTCCCAGGAACGCGGCATCTGCTCTTTGACCACAGGCCAGGGGCCACTGACGACGACATGGGAAAAAGCATCTGCGTCTACTGTGCATCGAGTTCCAGCGTGGACGGCGCCTACCTCGCCGCCGCCCGCGAGCTGGGAGCGGCCATGGCCGCGCGGGGCCACGCCTTGGTTTACGGCGGGGGCAACAATGGCTTGATGGGCGAACTGGCCCAGGCGGCCTTGGCCGGCGGCGCGCACGTGACGGGCGTGATCCCCGAGGCGCTGCGGGCCAAGCATCTCGCCCTGGAGACGGTCGACGAGTTGATCGTCACGGGGACGATGCACGAACGCAAGGCCGCCATGAGCGCGCGCGCCGACGCCTTTATCGCCTTGCCGGGGGGATTCGGCACCTTTGAGGAGATCATCGAGGCGA